>CAUJJY010000042.1 GCA_963205155.1 Candidatus Zixiibacteriota bacterium
AGAATCACCGTGGTGCCGCGGCCAAGCTCACTTTCAACTCTGATGTCACCCTGATGTTTCTTGACAATATTGTAGGCCGCAAACAATCCAAGCCCGGCCTTGATTCGCGAGCCCTTGCGGCTGAACGTCGGCTCAAATAGATGTTCAAGTTGCTGCGGAGGAATTCCACTGCCGGTGTCGGAAATGCACACTGTAATCTGATGTTGTTCACATCTGGTGATGATCGTAATCTTGCCGCTGTCACGAATCGACTCGACCGCGTTCCGCAGAAGATTCATGAACACCTGATTCAGCTCGCCGGGATAATGCGGAAATGCCGGAACATCACCAAAATCCTTTTCGAGTTTTATCCGCCCGTTCAATTCCGGCTCAAGCAACTGCAGTGCGCTGTTGATACCCTCGTGAATGTCCGCTTGCTGAAACGACGCTTCATCCAGACGCGAAAATGTCTTCAGACTGCGCATCAGTGCAACCAATCGTTCCAGCGCGTGCTCAAGGACTGTCTGATTCTCCAGCATCGTACTGACCAGACGGCTGCCGCGATCCGCCGTGATGCCGTTATCCCGGTGCAGTTCCGACAGCGCCGCCACACAACGCCTGATTACATCAGTGGCGCTGCTCATCACGCCCAGCGGCGTGTTGATCTCATGCACCACGCCGGCGACCAATGAACCCAGCGCCGCCATCTTCTCCGAGTGTATGAGCTGGCTCTGCGTCGCGCTAAGTTCCGCCAACAGTTGCTCGAGTTGCTCGTTCTTTTCCTGTAGCTCGCGATTTTTCTCCTGCTCCATCGCCGCCATCTTCTCGGCGCCCTCAACCTCCAAACTCACCTGTAGATTCTTTACACGGGCATTGGCTTCATTCGAGTAGACTTGTTCCTGCAAGTCCTGATAGATGCGAAAATGCGCGAGCGCCGCTTTGTAATCCGCCGCCGCTTCATATGCCTCGGACAGCAATTTGTGCGACAAAAACACCCGTGGCCGCGCCTTCAATGTAGTCGCCAGCTCCAATGCGCGCTGAAGGACCTCCAATGCCTCATCATTCCGGTTTGTGCGCAGATACAGCCGCCCCAGTTCGATCAGGCTCCCGGCTGTTGCTTGGCGCATGTCAAGTTTCTCGCGGATCGCGAGGCTGGCAGTAAGGTACTCCAGCGACTTGTCAAAATCACCACACTCCAGACAAAGAATGCCCAAATCGTTAAGTGCACGCGATTCGCCTTCACGATTGTCGAGTTCGCGATACATTGCCAATGCCTTTTGATGATACTGCATCGCCAGATCAAAATCGCCGTGGCTTTGATGAACAGTCCCCAATCCCGTCATGGCTCGCGCTTGTCCCACTCCGATTTCGGCGTTGTCCGGCTCTTCGCCGCGCAATTTCTCAAACAGCGCCAGCGAATCCTGATGATACTTTAGTGCGCGATCATAGTCCTTGAGGTCGTGATGAATCCCGCCTAAACTGTTGAGGGTCCAGGCCATCATCAGATCTCCCGACGTCGACTCGAATATCTTCAGCGCCCTCAATGCGCAGGAAAACGCCTGGTCGAAATTCCCCAGACTGCGATGTACCATCGCCATCACACTGGTTATGCGCGCTTCACCCCGCTGAGACCTTGCCCGCACCGCAATCGCCAGTGCCTGTTGCAGATGAACCAGTGCCGATTCAAAGTCGGCAAACATGTACTCGGTGTATCCAATCAGCGCAAGCGAGTAAGCTTCCCCGTGCATGTACTGCAGCCGACTTGATACCTCAAGGCCTTCCTTGGCGAGCATCTGCGCTGCCGATGTGTTCGAGACCATCTGTTCTTCCGAAAGTTGCAGAATCGTATCGACCAGTTCGGTAGACTCACCGCCGCTTAACCGCAAGCCCGTCAACTTCTCGTTCAGGCTCTCAACAATACTCAAAATTTCACCACCTCAAAAATCACGATAGATTATACGCAATCAAAGTCAACGGCGCACAGTCTCCTCAATTCCCGCTTGATTTTATCCTAAATTTCGGTAATATAGACCTATACAATCGAACATAAGCCTTCGACCTTCGTATTTAGTTGTAATAGACTTAGCCGCAGTGAAAGACCTGGAGGAAAAACCGGAATGTCGCATCGATATCTCGTACTGGCAATTGGAATAACCATTATTGTATTAGCCTCGCATTCATCGGGTGAGATTCGCCAATGGGTGGATGATGGCGCCCCGGTCGTCTCGTTTGATAACAACCCGAATACCTATCGTCCGGCAAACGCGGAAATTGCTCAACCACAGTTTTCACAATCTACTAAACTTCCCGCCGACTTTTCTAAGAGCTACGGCGCGCTCGAGACAATACTCTCCGGCACCGAAGCCGATGCTTCCGACTCACTCTATGTCTGGGGACACTGGCACGGAAGATCAAACTATGGCGGAAGCTGGGGCTACGTGGACTCGGCAACCGGCAACGAATATGCCCTTATCTGTTCGCGGCCGCAAGGTGTGTCGATTGTTGATATCAATACCTGGCCCCCGCAAGAGGTCGGTTTCATGCCGTCAATCACCCCGAATCGCGACGCCAAGGAAGTCAAGGTCTACCGACATTGGGCGTTCGTCGTAAAGGAAAATGAGCCAATCCAGGTTTTCAACCTTGCTAATGTCACTAATCCGGTTCAGGTCAGCACCATTACGCCGATCAATTCCGGATCGCACAACTGCTGGGTGGAGGGCAACTACCTCTATGTCGTCGGCAATCACGGTGTAGGCGGGCTCGAAATCTGGAACATCACGAATCCGGCAAATCCCGGTGTGCGCGTGGGTCAATACAATACCTACTACTACCACGACATCGACATCCGCAACGACACACTCTACGCTGCGGCAATTTACGGCCAGGGCATTGACGTGCTGAATATCTCCAATAAGGCTAACCCAACCTTCATCACCAATTGGAACTACCCCGGCTCCGGAGCGCACAACATCGAAATCAGCCCCGATGGCCAATATGCCTTTGTCGGCGACGAAATTGGCTCATCTGGACAGTGGACCCGCGTCTTCGAAATCTCCGACATCCACAATGTGCAGTTGATCTCGCAGATTGTCGTCAATCCCAGCGCAAGCGTGCACAATTCCTACTACAAGAACGGCTTCCTATATGTTGCGCATTATACCGAAGGCGTGCGCATTTGGAATGTCAGCAATCCATACACCCCCTTCGAAGTCGCCCGCAACGATACCTATCCAGGCGGGGGTTTCGGATACAGCGGCGTCTGGAACGTGTTTCCGTACTTCCCTTCCGGCAAAATCATCGCATCCGATATGCAGACCGGTCTTTACGTGTTCCAATGGGGGAATTTTGTCTGTCCGGATATCGTCGATTCCGACTCCGATGGCTTCGGCAATGCCTGCGATAACTGCCCGGCGGTCGCTAACATTCAGCAATACGACGAAAATAGCGACGGAGTCGGCGATGCCTGCGACGGCCAGCTCCATATCCAAAGTTACACCCCGGATACTGCTTACTTAAGCACTCCGTACACCTTCCAGTTTTCCGCAATCGGCGGGACAGAACCTTACAACTGGACCTTCGTCGGCGGAGACTTGCCGTTCGGCTGTTCCTTTACTAACGGCGCCGGGACAATCACCGGCACTCCCACCTTCAGTGCGACTTATTACTTCACCGTCGCGCTATCAGATGCATCCGACCCGATTCGCGTCGACACGCTAAGCGTCAGCATAACCGTGACTGATGCTGCCTATGTCTGCGGCGATGCCGACAACAGCGAGCTTGTCACCATTTCCGATGCCGTAACGCTAATTGCCTATATCTTTGCCGGCGGCGCACCGCCGAATCCATTTGAGTCGGGCGACTGCAACTGCGACAACGTAGTCACAATCTCCGACGCCGTCTCTTTGATCAATTATATCTTCGCCGGTGGACCGGCGCCGTGTAGTGGGTGTTAAGTAAGGTGTAGCTAAACGCTGAATCGCCAGGCGCACCAATAGTCAGGGTGCTTGGGATCGGGCGGGCAACCCACGCATTCTGTCTTGATGGTCGGATCAATCGTCTTGGCAAACAAGGAGTACTCAACGATACCGACTTCCTGGCACGGAAACGGCGTCATCCCCTGTCTCTGTCGGGCGCTTTGAACGCGGCAATCTTTCATGCGAAACAGGAAACTTGTCGGCGATTCTTCGACAATATCCTGCACATTAACATAAGCGTACAACCGATATCCAAGAGCTGTCTTTAGAGCAGTTAATCCACCGTTAGCAGGGATATTATGCCGTGACATGATTCGCTTGGCTTCGATAACCGTGAACCGCTCCCAGGCATTCTTATCCAATTCAATCGCCTTCGCCAGTCCAAACGCCTTCTCGATCTCTTGAAACCAGAGTCCGTCATGCGCCAGCCACAGCTTGGCGGCATCCTCCAGCATCTCGCGTTCTAAATCACTCATCGCAACACGCTCCCATCAGCTTTCGGCTGCTGCCAATGTTCAATGAGCCCCCAAACCGGAATAGTCTTGCCGGCGTTATCGAGATTACCTCTGACAACCGACAGGCAATAGCCGCTGGTGTAGAAAATTCTTGGTTCGACCAGATCGACATTGAAAGCGAGATTCAATTCCGGGACCGACAGCGATTTCTTCAGCGCAATTGTGTCATAAATCTTCCGATCGCGCGTTAGCCCGTCCGAGTTAATGCGCACCTTCGCGCTGCCGTCGCCAAATCTCAAACTGTCAGCGTCACGAAATACGACAAAATTCTTCAGTATCTTGTCGCCCGCCGTGGTCGAGTCCGAAGATGCAATCACAACACTTCCATCATCACCACTCAAAACCACCCAATCAAAATTCGTATACTCAATTCCGGCTTCGACCTTGTTGATCGGATTATAGCCATCGACCTGAATCAGTTCGTAGAAGACTGTGCCCGCCAATGTATCAGCGCCAAATGTCATCACTCCCCTGCCAATCGCATGTGAGCGCCGGTTCGCTTCGCCACTCTTATTGCTTTGCACGGCAACCAAGCCGCTAATCTCAACTCCGATCTTCACGCCGCGCCAGTTATAGTGCAGTCTCCCCGACTGACGTCCCGGCTCCCAGTCAAGTCCGCCAGAAGGAAAATCATACCCGATTTCGAGGCGCGTCGAGTCGTGTCGTGCCTTCGTATACGGCAATGCCTGCCAGTATGAACCATCGAACACGAACCCGGAGAAATCACGTTCAGCGCGAATAAACTCGTTATCATTCAAAGCACGCCGGAATGTCACGGTGACGGCACGGCGCACCGTATCGCGCTCCCCGAGAAACACCAGATGTTCGATGATCGCAAAATGCTTGAAGTCAGACTTGAATGTAACTTCATCCGGCATGATCGCGCTCTGCTCAACCGTGTGATTTGTCGAGATGGTCCCTTCAACGCCATCGAAGGGAATCTCCGCAGGCTTCCGACTGCAACTGAGCGCAAATAGTGCCAGAGCCATCAATGTAGCTGTGTATTTCATTCCGTATCTCATCCCTCAATGGTAGCAGAATCCCGCCTCTTGGCAAGAGCAATTTGAGCGCGCCTTCTTGCACTTGGGCTCAATCCCGCCGATCCTTTCCATTTGCACTGGCGCCGATATCCCATATATTTCCATCATGCTCTTGGCAATCGACATCGGCAATACCAACATCGTCGTCGGCTTTTATGATCACGACAAATTGGCCAGCTCCTTGCGCTTTGCCACCGATCATGCCCGCACTGCCGATGAATCGGCGCTGGTCTTGCATCAGTTCATGCAGCTAAAAGGTCTCTCCGGTATCGACGGCATTGTCGTCGCCACTGTTGTCCCGCGTCTCGATCCGATTTTCCGCCGAATGTCGTTGGATCATTTCCACATCGAACCGCTGGTTGTCCATTCCGGTCTGACATTCAACATCACCTTCGACTACCCGACCCCGACCGAAATCGGCACCGACCGTATCTGCAATTCAGTCGCCGCGTTCAAGCAATTCGGCGGGCCGTGTATCGTGGTCGATTTCGGTACTGCCACCACTTTCGATGTCATTTCCGCCAAGGGCGCCTACCTCGGCGGTGTTATCGCCCCCGGAATCGAGACCGCACAAAGCGCCCTCGCCCATCGCGCCGCCCAACTTTTCAAGATCGGTTTCGAACCACCGAAATCACCGATCGGCAAATCCACCGAAGACGCTATGAAGGCCGGATTCTATCTCGGCGGCGTCGGTCAGGTCGAGTACATCATCGAGCAACTCGCAAAAGAACTCGGTTCTGAACCCAAGGTCGTCGCCACTGGTGGCTTGGCTTCTCTGATCGCTCCGGCATCAAAATACATCACCGAGGTTCTCCCCAATATCACGCTTGATGGCCTTCGCCTGATCTACGAAATGAACCGCTGACTACCTTCTATTGACAAAACCGCCATTCTGCGTATCTTGTACTGACGTACCGCTGCCGCTTCGAAACATTCTGTTTTGCCATACGTCTTTCTATTAATAGTACCACACGAGCATATACTTGAGATTGGAGATAGCCATCATGTCCCTCGTTTCACGCACTGTCTGCCGTACTCTGGCAACTTCCCTGGCACTTGTCGCCCTGTTCGCATCGCCTATTTTCGCAGAAACTCTCACCAAGCGCGCCGAGTTGGCCAGCGAGCCATTTTTAATCCAGCTCGGCAAGCAGTATGAACTCCAGGTCAAGTTCCGCGACAATCTGAAAATGCGTGCAAACGTCGACGGCGGTGTGCAATCCCTCGTGAAAGCAAGTGTTGACAACGTAGCTCGTACTGCCGCGTCACTCAATCTCCAGTTCGAACAATTGATCAAGCTCCCGGACGCCAAAATCGAAAAGATTGAGCAGCGCGCCGCGGCAACTTCCAGGATCGAGCAACCGGACCTGCGCGGCATGATGGTCGCCCGAATTCAGGGCGCAACCAGCGAACAACTTCTGTTTGCAGCTGAAGCTCTCCGCAATCTCGCCGAGGTCGAGTGGGTTCAGCTCACGGAACTCAATCCTCCTCCTCCCGGCGATTACGCTCCACCGACCCCGGACTATGTCAGCCTTCAAGATTACCGCCCGGCAAATCCCGGTCTCAATGTCGATTACCTCTGGGCTCGCGGCGGCAAAGGACAAGGTGTTCGTTACAGCGATTGCGAATACGGCTGGGATGTCGATCACGAAGACCTCGTCGATATTCCGATTGTCGTCGAAGCTGGTCAGACAATGAACTCCCCCTTCGGACTTGATCACGGCACCTCTGCCGTTGGTATCACAGCTGGTGTCGAAAACGGCTACGGCATCACCGGCATCGCTCCCGATGTCGAAAGCGTCAACGTCTATCCCGAAATCTCCGTCGAACAAGGCTCACGCCGCGCAACTTGCATCGCCAATGCCATTGCCGATTCCGATCCCGGCGATGTCGTCCTGCTTGAGATGCAGACCACCGGCGCCGGCGGCGACTATGCTCCGGCTGAATATGATCTCTCGGTTTGGACGGTCGTTAAGAACGGCGGCGATCAGGGCGTCCTTGTCGTCGCTGCTGCCGGCAACGGAAACCAGAATCTCGACAGCGCGCCGTATGCCTCTTACATGGCGCGCGGCGACAGCAAGTCGATTATCATCGGCGCTGGTTCCGCCAATACGGGCCACAACAAGCTTAGCTTCAGCACCTACGGCAATCGCGTGAATGTCCAGACCTGGGGCGAATTGGTGTTTACATCCGGCTACGGCGGTTACGCCGTTCACGGCGGTGATTCCCGCCAGTCATACACCGCAACCTTTAATGGCACCAGTTCCGCTTCCGCCGTCGCTGCCGGCGCGATCAGCGCCCTACAGTCGTATGCATTGTTGACCCTCGCCCGGCCCTTGACACCTGCGGAAATGCGCTCATTGTTGATTCAGACCGGAATCCCGCAGGGTGCCGGTGGACACATCGGACCGTTTGTCAATCTCCGCGACGCCTCAATTTTCATGGATCAGTTTTTGGTCAACCCGACCGACACCGACAACGACGGCGTTGCCGATGTTTTCGATAATTGTCCGTTGACTGCAAATCCCGCGCAGGATGACGTCGACCTTGACGGCATCGGCGACTTCTGCGACTCCGATGCCGACAATGACGGCATTGCGAACAGCTCCGACAATTGTCCGTTTGTCGTAAATCTATCGCAGACAAACGCCGACGGAGAGTCCTTCGGCGATGCCTGCGACAACTGCCCGACAGTACCGAACGATGACCAGTATGACGAATACTCCGACGGCATCGGCGATGCCTGCGATGGCGCGATGCACATCCAGAATTACACTTTGCCCGACGCCTATCGCACTCAACCCTACTTTGTCCAGATGACCGCCATCGGTGGATTGCCGCCGTACAATTGGTCATTCCTCGGTGGCGATTTGCCGTTCGGCTGTAACTTTAACGGCGGCGCCGCCGGAACTGTCACCGGTACGCCGACGTTCAATGCGACTTATTTCTTCACCTTCATGGCGATTGATTCTGACGCCCCCTTCAAAGCCGACACCATCAGCGTCAGCGTCACCGTCGTCGACCCGCCGTACATCTGCGGCGATGCCGACAACTCTGGCGGAGTGACAATCTCCGACGCCGTCTTCCTGATCAATTACATTTTCTCGGGTGGACCTGCGCCGAATCCGGCCCAGGCCGCCGACGCCGACTGCAGTGGTGGAGTCACTGTATCAGATGCAGTCTACCTGATCAACTTCATCTTCTCTGGTGGCGCGGCGCCATGTGCGGCGTGTTAGCATCCACTGCCCTGACATCAGAGCAATCAGACGCTAAGCCCACTCTTGGCGTCTGAACACCAACATTTATCCGGTAGCCCACCCGAAGCGGAGCGCAGGGTGGGACTTATTCCGTGCACGGCAGACGTCCTCGTCCGCCCAAGCTTAATGTGAATAGCGGCATCACTCTCTGCCGTCGTCCCCGCGAAAGCGGCTGCCGAAGGCGTCCAGGTTACCAGACTGATATTGTCAACGTGATCCGGTAGCCCACCCGAAGCGGAGCGCAGGGTGGGACTTATTCCGTGCGCTGCAGACGTCCTCGTCTGCCCACGCTTAATGTGAATAACGGTATCACTCTCTGCCGTCGTCCCCGCGAAAGTTGAGCGAAGCGAAATCCCGGCTT
>CAUJJY010000043.1 GCA_963205155.1 Candidatus Zixiibacteriota bacterium
TCTTCGGAGAGACCGCGGGTCTGCAGGTAGAACAACTGGGTCTCGGAGATTTTCGAGACTGAAGCTTCGTGACTGATTGAAACATCTTCTTCGTCAATCTCCATGTATGGATAGGTATCCGTACGCGAATGTTCATCAAGCAAGAGTGCGTCGCACTCGACGTTGGATTTTACACCAGTGCAGCCCTTGGCGACTTTGACGAGACCGCGATAGGTTGAGCGGCCGGTGCCCTTGGAGATTGACTTCGAGGTTATCGATGACGAAGTGTTCTTGGCGAAGTGACTCACTTTGGCGCCGGCGTCCTGATGTTGTCCATCGCCGGCAAATGCTACGGAGAGAACTTCACCTTTGGCGCCTTCGCCCATCAATTGGATGGCGGGGTACTTCATGGTGAGTTTGGATCCGATATTGCCATCGACCCATTCCATAGTAGCGCCTTCCCAGGCTTGGGCGCGTTTGGTCACGAGATTGTAAACGTTTTTCGACCAATTTTGGATCGTCGTGTAACGGCAACGGCCGTTGCGCAGGACGATGATTTCGACGACGGCTGAATGCAATGAATCGGAGGAGTATACCGGAGCGGTACAGCCTTCGACATAGTGCACCCATGCGCCTTCGTCGACGACGATTAGCGTGCGTTCAAATTGCCCCATGTTTTCCGTGTTAATGCGGAAATATGCCTGGAGCGGAATGTCAACTGAAACACCTTTGGGGACGTAGATAAATGATCCACCAGACCAGACAGCAGAATTCAATGCAGCAAACTTGTTGTCATTGTATGGAATGATCTTGCCGAAGTACTTCTTGAAAATGTCCTCGTGTTCGCGCAGACCACTGTCGGTGTCGAGAAAAACGACGCCGAGTTTTGCCCACTGCTCCTGCAGATTGTGATAGATCACTTCGGATTCGTACTGGGCACCGACGCCAGCGAGAAATTTCTTTTCAGCTTCGGGGATGCCAAGACGATCAAAGGTGTTCTTGATGTCGGCAGGAACGTCTTCCCAATTGCGTTCGGCGCGGTCAGACGGTTTGACATAGTAGTGGATGTTCTGGAAATCGATCGTTTCCAGCAAACCGCCGCCACCCCATTGAGGCATCGGACGGGCATGGAAATGCTCGAGCGCTTTCAGCCGGAAGTCGGTCATCCAGCCCGGCTCGTTTTTCATTTCCGAGATGGTGGTGACGATTTCCCTGCTCAAGCCTTTGCCGGACTTGAAGGGATAGTTTTCCGGATCGTGGAATCCGTATTTGTAGTCGTCTATTTTGAGACCCGGTGTCGGTTTTTCATCAGCCATGTTATACCTCTGCAGCGACTTTGTCGCCAGTTAGCCAGCCGTAGCCTTTTTCCTCGAGTTCCAGCGCCAGTTCGGGGCCGCCGGTTTTGATGATGTTGCCGCTCGCCATGATGTGGACGTAGTGCGGCTTGATGTAGTCGAGAAGACGCTGATAGTGGGTGATCATGACAATACCCATTGCCGGGTTCATCAGTTTGTTGACGCCTTCGGCGACAGCGCGAAGCGCGTCGATATCGAGACCGGAGTCGGTTTCATCGAGAAGGGCGACCTTGGGTTCGAGGACAGCCATTTGCAGAATCTCGGCGCGTTTTTTTTCGCCACCGGAGAAACCGTCATTGAGATAGCGGTTGGCAAAGGATTCGTCGATGCCGAGCATCTGAAGTTTCGATTTCAGGAAACCCCAGAACTTGAGGACGTTGACTTTTGAGGTGCCGTTTTCACCCTTATGGGAATTGTAAGCGGTGCGCAGGAAATTCTGCAAGGTTACGCCCGGGACTTCAACCGGATATTGGAAGGCAAGGAACATTCCTGCTTTGGAGCGTTCATCGACGGCCATTTCAAGGACGTTCTTGCCATTCATGAGGACTTCTCCGCCGGTGACGGTATACTCGGGGTGACCCATAAGGGCGTAGCACAGAGTGGACTTACCGGAGCCGTTCGGACCCATAATGGCGTGAATTTCGCCGGGGTTAACGGTGAGGTTAAGTCCTTTGACGATCTGCTTATTTTCGATCGAGACGCTTAGGTTCTTGATCTCAAGCAGAGGTTGGTTACTGGTCATTATCTCCTCGCGATATTGAGATTAGTAATAACATATCTGTTTCATCGGCAATACTGACCAACTTAGTCAGAATAAGCCGTCGGAATAGGTACGCTTGCGAAAATTTGCCTATTTGTCCAATTAGCGGTAATTATTAACGGCATTGCGGGCTACCCCGGTATTGAGAAATCAAAGGCGAGCAGTATAGTTTGGAGGGAGCGGGCTATCAAGGGAATTTTGGGAGAAAAGTGGGTAATGAACCGTGCAAATCGGAACAATCTCGCGGTACAGGCGACACACCCCGCCTTGGGTACGCTCGTTCCTCGCGTACCCAAGTCACCCCTCTCAAGAGACTGTTGAAAAAGACCGCCAGTTCGTAATGGCTCAACACAACCCCCTGGCCCCCTTTGCTAAGGGGGAATAACGAATTCTCACAAAGTCGTTTGCATGCAACAGAATCTCCCCTTGCAAGGGGAGTGGTTTCGAATTCCAAAACAGGAGGAGGAGAAACTGATGGGAGTATGTCAATATTTAAAGCACTTTCTCGCCAGTCTCTCAAGAGTGGAATGAAGATCGAATGCCCTTAATCGTTAAGATGCTTGGTGCGAAGACTATGCCCAAGGAGCGTAGAGACAATTTACTAAGCTCGAAATTAGGTGATTCCCAACGTTTCGGTGGGGTAGCCGTTGGGGCAGGGCGCGGATGTTGAGATCCGCGCTGCACGATTATTAGGTGAATTGAGGGAATAGCGGTCAAAACTGCCGTTTTAGACGCCAAATATGATTGCGCCTGCCTGAAATCGCCCGTATAATACGAGTTTAACTTTTCCGGAGGCTTTGCAGGTGTCTGCTGAATATATAAGAATCAAGGGTGCCAGAGAGCACAATCTCAAAAACATCGATATCAACATCCCCCGCGACCAGTTGGTGGTTGTGACCGGCTTGTCGGGTTCGGGTAAGTCGTCGCTGGCATTTGACACGATCTATGCCGAGGGGCAGAGGCGTTATGTCGAGTCGCTGTCAGCCTATGCGCGGCAGTTTCTCGGATTGATGGAGAAGCCGGACATCGATTTTATCGACGGTCTATCGCCGGCGATTTCGATTGAACAGCGTTCGGCGAGCAAGAATCCGCGCTCGACAGTGGGAACGGTTACCGAGATTTACGACTATCTGCGCCTGTTGTATGCCCGGGTCGGGGAGCCTCACTGCTATATCTGCGGGGCGAAGATCGCACAGCAGACGGTGTCGCAAATTGTCGATGGTGTGTTGGAATATCCGGTCAACAGCCGAATTCAGGTGCTGGCGCCGCTGGTGCGCAGCCGCAAGGGTGAACATCGCGAAGTCGTGGAGGAGATCAAGAAACAGGGGTTTGCGCGACTGCGGGTCAACGGTGAAGCAGTTGATGTGGATGCCGAGCTCAAACTCGACAAGAATAAGAAACATGACATCGAAGTCGTCATTGACCGGTTGGTGGTGAAGGAGGGGATCGCGAGCAGGTTGGCTGATTCGATTGAGACAGCGATCAAACTGGCGGGCGGTACGGTCGGGATCGTGCAAGGCAACGAAGCGATGCGGATATTCTCGACGGAATACGGATGCCCGAATTGCGATATATCTTTTGAGGAACTCTCGCCGCGAATGTTTTCGTTTAACTCGCCGTATGGCGCCTGCACGGGATGCCTCGGGCTGGGACACAAGATGGAAGTCGATCCGGATCGCGTGGTGCCGGATCCTTATATATCGATCAATGATGGGGCGATACATCCCTGGCGTTCGGATATGTCGAACTGGTACCGGGTGATGCTGCGGGGTCTCGCCGAGAAGTTCAGTTTCAAGTTCACAGTGCCGTGGAAGGATCTGACGAAAGAACAGCAGCAAGTCATCTTGTATGGCACAACGAAGGAACTGACATTCCATTATGAGTCGCGCGAGGGCCGGCACAAGGGAGAGTATCGCGGGAAATTTGAGGGCGTGATACCAAATTTGGAACGCCGATACAAGCAGACGGAGTCATCGGGGATACGCTCGTGGATTGAGACCTATATGTCGATGTCGCCCTGCCAGATTTGTAAGGGATCGCGACTTAAACGCGAGGCAACCTCGGTGTTGGTCGGCGGCGAATCGATTGCCGCGACGACGGGGATGTCGGTCAAGCAGGCGCAGAAGTTTTTCGAGGGGTTGAAGCTGACGCAGAAGCAATCGACGATTGCCAAGCAGATATTGAAAGAAGTGCGCGAGCGGCTGGGATTTTTGATGAATGTCGGGCTGGATTATTTGACGCTCGACCGCATGGCATCGACTCTGTCGGGCGGTGAAGCACAGCGCATCAGGCTGGCGACGCAGATTGGCTCGCGGCTGGTGGGGGTGCTGTACATTCTCGATGAGCCTTCGATTGGGCTGCATCAGCGCGACAATACAAGATTATTAAATACGCTGCTGGAATTGCGCGATCTCGGCAACACCGTGCTGGTGGTGGAACATGATCGCGACACGATAGAACGCGCCGATTGGGTGATCGATCTGGGCCCGGGCGCGGGAGTACACGGCGGGTACGTGGTTGCGGCAGGAACTCCGAAACAGATCATGAAGAATCCGAAGTCGCTGACGGGTCAATATCTGTCGCGCAAGAAGACGATACCGGTGCCGAGACGGCGCCGAGCCGGAAACGGGAAGTTGATTTCTTTGCGCGGTGCGATGGGAAACAATCTCAAGGAAGTCGGAATCGACGTCCCGGTGGGTGTATTCACTTGCGTGACAGGCGTGTCAGGTTCGGGGAAATCGACGCTGATCAATGAGACGCTGTATCGAATCATGGCCAAGCATTTTTGGGAGGCGAAGCATGAGCCACTTCCCTACAAGAGCGTTACGGGGCTTGAACACCTCGACAAGGTGATTGATATCGACCAATCGCCGATCGGACGCACGCCGCGGTCGAATCCGGCGACATATACCGGGCTGTTCACATTCATCCGCGATTTGTATGCACAGATGCCGGAGTCGAAAATTCGCGGCTATCTGCCGGGACGATTCAGTTTCAATGTTAAAGGCGGGCGATGCGAAGCATGCGAGGGCGACGGCATTCTCAAGATTGAAATGCATTTCCTGCCGGATGTGTATGTGCCGTGCGAAGTGTGCCGCGGGGAGCGGTACAATCGCGAGACGCTGGAAGTCAAGTACAAGGGCAAATCGATTGCCGACGTGCTCGACATGA
>CAUJJY010000044.1 GCA_963205155.1 Candidatus Zixiibacteriota bacterium
TTTGCTGTGTGGATTTCGAGTCTTCAGTTTCGATGGCGAGTAGCCTTCGCACAACCCGGCGAACATTCGCGTCGAGTACCGGGTACGGCTTTTGGAATGCAATGCTAAGAATTGCCGAAGCCGTGTAGTCTCCAATACCGGGAAGGTGAACTAATCTCTCATACTGGTCGGGGAGATTCCCACTATTTTGATTAGCCAACAATTGTGCTGTTTTATGGAGATTTCTTGCGCGTGAGTAGTAGCCGAGCCCTTCCCAGTGGCGAAGAACTTCCTTCTCCGATGCTGATGCGAGGGACTGGATATCAGGAAAGCGCTTCATCCACGCATTGTAATGGGGAATGACCGCCTGAACGACAGTCTGTTGAAGCATAACCTCTGCAATCCAGACAGAGTATGGAGTGGGTTTGACTCTCCACGGGTCGGGGCGTTTGTTGCGGCCAAACCATCGGAGTAGTGCAGTTCGGATGAACTTAGCATCGTTCTTCTGATGTTTGGTTGGCGACATAATGGAGGTTCTACTCACAGACAGTTCATTATGTTTGTGCTTGACGCTTAACGATAACTGCCGTACACTTGCCATGCTTCCGACAGACCGCAGAAGAAGATCCATTCAAGTTTGCCGGACCGTATCGTTTGGGAGAATAATTGGAAGTCTGGACATATACTTTGGTCAGTGTCGCCGTGGTGAGTCTGATCTCGCTGGTCGGCGTATTCACGATGTCGCTCTCGCGCGACCGACTCCAGCGAATAACTCTCTATCTGGTGGCATTCGCTGTCGGCGGATTATTTGGCAACGCTTTTATTCATCTGCTTCCCGAGGCATTTCATCATAGCGAGTCTTCGATAACGACGTCGCTTCTGATTGTCGTCGGCATTATGATCTTCTTCGTGTTGGAGAAGTTCCTGCGTTGGCGGCATTGTCACGTGACTTCGCATCAACACACCCATCCGATGGCGACATTGAACATCGTGAGCGACGCATTGCACAATCTAATTGATGGCGTCCTTATTGGTTCGACCTTTTTGGTCAGTATTCCGCTGGGATTGACAACTTCGGTGGCGATTGTTCTGCATGAAATACCGCAGGAAATCGGTGATTTCGGTATTCTCATACATAGTGGAATGACAGTAAAGCGGGCCCTGATATTCAACTTTTTGTCGGCTTCGGTCGCCATGATCGGCGCAATTGTCGTTTTGACTTTTGGACCGAGCATTGGACACCTAACCGAGGCGATGATTCCGGTGACTGCAGGGGGATTTCTCTACATCGCCGGTTCTGATTTGATTCCGGAACTGCAGCACGACGTCAAGCTGTCGAACTCGGTGGGACAATTCATCTGCATCATTCTCGGTGTCGCTACGATGGCGCTTTTGGTAAGCATCAGTTCCCACGCACATTGATCGCGAACAATTTCCCTTGCCGATGCCTAAGCGACAGTTGTAGAATGCTCTGTGTGGATTCTAACGCGTTACATCCTTAGGGAGCATCTCGGTCCCTTTCTCTTTGCTTTTTTCATTATCACATTTGTCCTGATCATCGACTTTATCCCGCGCATGCTGGAGTTGATCATCGGCAAGGACCTTTCGGCCTGGACGGTCGTCAAGTTTCTGGTCCTAAACCTTGCGTGGATGCTGGCATTGGCGGTCCCGATGGCAGTATTAGTTGGGACACTGATGGCGTTTGGCCGAATGACCGGCGATAAGGAAATTCTGGCGATCAAGTCGCTGGGGATCGATCTCTTTCGTTTGATGATTCCGGTCATAATTGCGGCATCATTGATTGGCGGTGGTCTGATCTGGTTTAACAATGATGTCCTGCCGGAAGCAAATCATATGGCATCAAATCTGCGCAGTGATATTGGCCGGTTACGCCCGGCTCTGCAGATACAGCCGGGGGTTTTCGTCGACGACATTCCGGGCTACATCGTGCTGGTGGATGATATCGACCACAAGACTTCGAAGATTAAGAGTGCAGTCATTTATGACCGCACCAACCAGAATCTTAACCGAACCATTACGGCCGATTCCGGGACCGTGGAATTTTCACCGCGCGATGAGATGATCACATTTCATCTGATGAGCGGACAAGTGCACGAACAAGACCGCGACAACGCACGTGACTACCGGATTTCTGCATTCCGATCACAGACATTCAAAGTCGGCAACCTGGAAACGCGGCTTAAAGAGACACAACAGGATTATCGAGGCGACCGGGAAATGTCGGCACCACAAATGCTGGAAAAGGTCCACGCGTGGGAGAAAGAGATAGATGAGTATCGAAACGCTGTGGTTCTGGACACCGACTCTTCGTTGCTCGACATATTAGCCGCCCCACAGAAAGTCGTTGAAGGCGAGAATCGCGGAGAGCGCGAGTGGCTGGCATACGCGGTCGGGCAATCCTACAATAAGATTGTCCAGATGACGAGACTGTTTAAGACCAGGCGAACGCAGATTGCGACCAATATCAAGTTGATCTCCAAGTATGCGGTGGAGATTCATAAGAAGTACTCGCTGCCTGCGGCGTGTCTGGCGTTCATCCTGATTGGTGCGCCGCTGGGTGTTGTGAGCCGCGGAGGTGGAATGGCGCTATCAGTCGGAATCTCGATTGGTCTGTTTACGGTCTATTGGGCGTTTCTGATCGGAGGCGAACAGCTGGCCGATCGATTGATTATCCCGGCTTGGGTGGCAATGTGGGCGGCGAATATTCTGATGGTGGGTCTCGGATTGATTTTGATTTATTGGGTACGGAGCGAGAAAAGCTTCTTGTCGGCGCTACGAACCATCTTCTGGCGGAGCAACCGGATTTGAGTATCCTCGCCCGTTATCTGCTTAGGCGATTCTTCCTGACGTTCTTCGTCTCGATTGCCTGCTTTATCTTGATTTTTGACCTCGTCAATCTTGTCGAGAACATCGGCAAGTACGTTGAGTCGGGGGCGAAAGCTTCGGATATCGCGCTCTACTATTTGTACTTTACTCCATTCATAGTTGTATTGACATGTCCGATTGCGACGCTGCTTGCCGCGATATTTTCAATCGGGCTACTGGCAAAGACGAATGAGCTGACGGCGATGAAAGCCGCAGGCATATCAATTTACCGAATCGCCGTGGTGTTGATGACGGGAGGCTTCGTGATTGCCGGCGGCCTGTGGGTCTTCGGTGAATTGGTGCTGCCGGAAGCCAATCATCAGAAGAACATCATCAAGACAGAACGAATCGAGCGACGAAAATCGGAGAGTGCCGGAGTTTATCGCAATCAACTATTTCAGGGGTTAGACGGCCGCATATTCCAGTTCGGCAATTACGTATCCAAATCGGCGACCGGAGAGGATGTTTTGATTCAAACTTTCGAGGGGCGGTCATTGAGACAAATCATCACGGCCAAAAAGCTGGAATGGCGTGACTCAATCTGGGTCGGTACCGGTGTCAGCTTGAAGGAAATCGGCGACCTTGACACAGCGAGCCAGCCAATATTGTCAGTTACTCACGACTCGCTCGTATTCTCGAATTTTCGCGAGCAACCGGGATTCTTTGAAGATTGGTTTACCCGTCAGGACGCTTACTCTATGGACTATTTCAAATTGAAACGTTTCATCGCCGTGAGCCGCGCCTTGGGCAAGGATGTGACGCCGCAGACGGTGGACTTATACAACAAGACCTCATTCCCCTTGATCAATGTCATCATCATTCTCATTGGTGTGGCGTTGGCGTCGAATCCACGTCGTGCTGGAATAGGAATCAGCTTCGGGCTATCGATGGGTATTTCGTTTGTGTTCTTCACGATGGTCAAGGTGGCAATCGAGATGGGGCATAATGGTATCATCACGCCGGTAGTTGCAGCCTGGGGGACCAATGCCGTTTTCTTCGTTCTCGGGTTGATTCTTCTGCTTCGCGTACCCAAGTAGCTTTTTTCCAGTATCTTTAATCACAGCATTGCATACTCTGCAGGTGAAAGTGCAACGATGCGCATAGTATGCATTTTCGTTTCGTAACCACGTTTTTCTGCACCTGCGCGTAACTCCATAGCCAACAAGAGAATCCTTGGCTTCTTGTCGAGTCGTCTTCAGAAAACACGGTCGGCACAGCTATTGCGTAAGAGTATTTCCGCGAACGATAGAGAGGGAAGGAGATACACTACAATGGTTGCAGCAGACATGAAGAGAGGATTCGCCGCAAATCGCTTTGAAAAGAGCGTAGAGCCGCGAGTGAAGAAGGATGACGGGGGTTACTTCATCTATACGCTTAGCGAGAATGTGAAGGTCTACTTCGAGGACTATTACGGGTTCCTCGAACAGGTCGAATCACGCGCGCTGAACGACCTAAAAGATGTCAAAATGAAACTGTCCGAGGTTCAGCCTCATCAAGACGAGCTTAATGCCTATCTTTATGCCCGCAAAAAGGTGATCGAGGTATTGCTCCAGACGATCTACAGCTTCTATAGTGAAGGCAACAACTTCGGCGTCGTCATGACCCCGTGGTGCTTCGGAACAGTAGTGCTGGAGAAGGTTGAGGCCTATCGCGACAAGTTAAGCAAGGGCAACGTGAACGACGAAGACCTGCCGGAATACACGTATGACGTCGTGCGCTATCTCGATGAGATTTACCGCAAAACGCTGTTGGATTTGTTCGATTTCCCGGAAAAGGCGTTTTCGATGCGCTGGCAGTACTCCGAGCTGTTGAAAAGATACTCAAAAGCCCTCACCAATATTACTACCTCGCTGCAGTCGGTCATGATGTTAGTCAAGAGCTACGGCAGCTGACAAATCCTCCTCTTTAGTGTAGCCTGTTGGCCCCTCCCTTTCTGTGGACCGGTCCTGCATAAAGCAGGGCCGGTTTTTTGATTTCAAGTAAGCCCAAGTCTTTGTCGATACTACTCTTGATGCTCTCGCAATCGGAACATTTGCTGAAAAAGCGACAGGAGGCTGGACAGCCGGCGTTTATCCCGATTCATGTCGAGTCGCTGCGAATCGACAAGGTATTGGGATTTGATATCTACATCTATGTCGGGCGGGAGTTGGTGCTTTATCGCTCACAAACGCTCCCCTTCACGAATGAGAATCTCGAGCGGCTGCGTGAGAACAATGTTCAGCAGATCTACATCGCTCATGAATCGAAGGCGGCCTATCAGCGATATATCGAAGAGAACTTGTCGGATATTCTCACCGATCCGAAAATCGAAGAGGTCAAGAAGGCCGAGATTCTTTACGATACCTCGAAGGCGTTGATCAAGGACGTTCTCGCCAATCCAACCTATTCTGAGAACATCAAACGTAGCCAAGGTTTGGTCGAGAACACAATCGACTACATCTTAAAGGGGCGCGACGCTTTCTTGAGCTTGATGAAGATCACTTCATTTAACTACTACACCTATACCCATTCGGTGAATGTCGCCACGTTCTCGTTAGCGCTCGCGCGACAGCTCGGCATCAATGACCGTGACCAGTTAATGGTACTCGGAACTGGAGCTTTGTTGCATGATGTCGGCAAGAGTAAGGTGCCCGAGCGGATACTTACGAAGCGAACGTCTTTGAATCGCTCGGAATTTGAGATTATGAAAAAACATCCCGGCTGGGGCGGAGAAATTCTGCGTGAAACCGACATGATCCACGAGGAATCGTATTATCCGGTATTGCATCACCACGAACGCATGGACGGTTCGGGATACCCGCACGGTCTGGTAGAGGCGGATATGCATCCGTATAGCCGAATAGTGGCAATCGCCGATGTATTTGACGCACTGACAACGGAACGAGTGTACCAATCGGCAATAGAAACGTTTTCAGCTTTGAAGTTGATGCACGGAATGAAGAATAATTTTGACCCGCAGTTACTCCGCGAGTTTACGGTCCTGATGGGACCAAACAGCCCTGGCGTTCGGTATTAGTCTAGCTCACAATTGAACTCCGCAGTTTTCAGTCAAAGAAGAGGAAATCGAATCAAAGGCTAAAGCTCCTTACCGCGTTTGAGTCGATACTCGGCCACAAGGCTGTGCATAACGGGAACCGTTAACACGGTAATGAGCGCGATGGTCATTCCGCCAAATGAGGGGATTGCCATGGGAATCATTACGTCGGCGCCCTTGCCGGATGAAGTTAGGACCGGAATCAATGCCAAAAGTGTGGTGGCGACGGTCATCAACGCCGGACGAATTCGCCTTGATCCGGCCAGTATAATGGCTTCCCGAATCTCTGTGGGATTTGTCGGCTTCTTGTCGGTGAAGACCTGCTTGATATACGTTGAGATTAATACGCCATCGTCGGTAGCCACGCCAAATAATGCCAGAAAACCTACCCAGACAGCGACGGACAGATTGTACATCTTGATACTATAGAGCTCGCGGACATTATCACCAAAAAGTGAGAAGTTCATGAACCAGTCTTGCCCATAAAACCACATCATCAAAAACCCACCCGACCAGGCCACAAAGATACCGGTGAAAACCAACATGGTGACCGGCACATCGCGGAATTGGAAATAGATCAGCATAAAGA
>CAUJJY010000045.1 GCA_963205155.1 Candidatus Zixiibacteriota bacterium
CGGTGATTTTGACGGAATCGGGGAAGCAGTCGGCGGTGTGGTTGTAATGCGCTTTGGCGAAAATGCACTCGATGTTATCGAACGGGTCAAGGCAAAATTGGACGAACTTAAATCGACGTTCCCTCCGGGTATCGAGGTCAAGATCGTTTATG
Organism: Candidatus Zixiibacteriota bacterium; assembly: GCA_963205155.1. Classification (GTDB taxonomy): domain Bacteria; phylum Zixibacteria; class MSB-5A5; order CAIYYT01; family CAIYYT01; genus JADJGC01. The sequence goes on from CAUJJY010000045.1 coordinate 153, forward strand.
ATCGCAGCAACCTGATTGACCGGGCTATCGGTACGCTGAAAAGGAGTCTGCTCGAAGAAGGAATTGTCGTAGCACTTGTCATCATCATTTTCCTGCTTCATTTCGGCAGTTCCATGGTCCCGATCATTGTAATGCCCATAGCCGTCGCGCTCGCGTTCATTCCCATGCACATTCTCGGAATCAACTCCAACATTATGAGTCTTGGAGGAATTGCCATCGCTATTGGCGCCATGGTCGATTCGACAATTGTACTTGTGGAAAACGCTCACAAACGACTGGAAAATGCGCCGGGAACAGTGAGCAAGAAGGAAGTAATCATTGCAGCCTGCAAGGAAGTCGGCCCGTCGATATTCTTCGCGCAGTTGATTATCACTATTGGCTTCTTGCCCATCTTTGCGTTGACTGGGCAAGGCGGCAAACTTTTCTCACCTTTGGCTTTCACCAAAACTTTCGCGATGTTCTTCTCAGCAGTCGCTGCCATTACAATCGCTCCGGCACTAATGATGATATTCTTGCGCGGGAAGATCCATCGCGAGTCGAAGCACCCAGTCTCAAGACTTCTGATCGCACTTTACAAACCTTTTGTTTTCGTGGCACTGAGAAACCCGAAGACGACTGTGGCCATTGGCATCATGGCGATCATTTCGGCGCTGCCAATGCTCCCCAAGATCGGATCGGAGTTTATGCCGCCGCTCAACGAGGGTGACATACTGTATATGCCGACGACATTTCCAAACATTTCAATCGAAGAAGCAAAACAGAGTATGCAATTTCAGGATCGAGTTATCCGTTCATTCCCTGAAGTCGTTTCTGTTTACGGCAAAGCCGGTCGAGCGGAAACTCCGACTGATCCTGCGCCTTTGAGTATGCTGGAAACAATCGTGCAGTTGAAACCACGTGAGGAGTGGCGCAAAATCCCACAACAACGTTGGTATTCAAGCTGGGCTCCGGAATTCGCAAAGAAGGCTCTACGACCGATTTGGCCGGAGGAGCGTACAATTGACTGGAAAGAGCTCATCGCCGAATTCGACAAGGCCATGCAGATGCCTGGCTGGACCAATGCCTGGACGATGCCAATCAAAACCCGCATCGATATGCTCTCTACGGGCATTCGTACTCCCATCGGAGTTAAGATCTTTGGGAATGATCTTAACGAGATCGAACGCATCGGCCAAGACTTGGAGAGGTCGCTTTCAAAGATCGAGGGAACGCGCTCGGTTTATTCTGATCGCAACACCGGCGGATTCTTTATCGATATCATTCCTGATCGTGCCAAGATCGCGCGTTATGGTCTTACGATGCAAGAAGTCCAAGACGTCATTGAGGCGGCAATCGGCGGGATGCCGCTGACTGTCACGGTTGAAGGACGTAACCGATTCTCAATCAATCTTCGTTATCCGCGAGATCTAAGACAAGATATCGAGCGACTTAAGAGTGTCGAAATTCCGCTTCCTGCGACGTCGGGAACTCCTGCCCCCGGAGGAGGAATGGAGATGAGCGTTCTGGACGACGATGACGAACCGCCGATGTTGGCCAGCTTGGATCCTTCCATGGATTATCAGGCTTTGGGGAAGTCAGTTGAGTTTGTACAAATGGACAACATGGGTGGATCGAGTAGCAGTGGTAAGGGAGCGTTCCCAAGTGGAACAAGCAGTTCTATGTCCGGAGGGCAAACGGGGATGAACTCAAGTCCAAAAATGTCAACATCTCAATCCGGTACTGGTATATCGTTTCCGGGCGGTCGTCCGCACATACCATTGGGACAGATTGCGGAAGTCAAGATCGTGGGCGGGCCTCCGATGATTCGTGATGAAAACGGCATGTTGGTGGGCTACGTTTATATAGACATGGATCAGAATAAACGAGACATTGGCGGCTATGTTAATGAAGCTAAAGAGGTCGTCAAGAAGGAACTTACCATTCCTGCCGGGTACTACTTGAAATGGACCGGACAGTACGAGTTACTCGAAGTCATGGCCAAGCGCATGAAGATCGTAATTCCGGTAACGCTGATCCTGGTCATTCTTCTGCTCTACATGAATTTTCGCAATATCACGGAGACGCTTATCGTTCTCGCGTCGGTACCGTTTGCTCTCGTTGGTAGTATTTGGCTCATGTACTTCCTGGGTTACAATTACTCGACCGCTACGCTTGTCGGTATTATTGCCCTGGTGGGGCTGGCAACTCAAACGGGCATTGTGATGGTCTTGTACCTTGATCACGCGTATGAAAAGCGTAAGAAGGCCGGCATGATACGCGATCTCAATGACATCATCTGGGCGCACATGGAAGGGACAGTAATGCGCGTGCGACCGAAACTGATGACGGTCGCAACTATGGGAATTGGATTGGTTCCGCTCCTCTGGGCGACCGGCACGGGTGCGGATGTGATGAAGCGCATTGCAGCTCCCATGGTAGGTGGTTTGATCAGTTCGACGTTTCTGACCTTGGAAATCATTCCGGTGGTCTATACATACTGGCGACTCTGGCAAATCAAACACGAAAAAGGCTAAGTCGCCGGCGTTGCCCACCGAGTAATTGACCTGAGCTTCGGTAACAAAGCTCGAATCTGCATTAGTTACGCCATTACAGGGGCCCGATCTCTTTAGTTCGGGCCCTCGTATTGTGCTAAGTCGGACCTCAAAGTAGTGGTGACAATTGTAGACAATTCTTCACTATTGAAGAATTGTCTACAATGTTCGACAGCGACAGTCTTTGGCCCAGAGAATTTGAATTCAGCAAATCGTTTTAAAGGAGATGCTTAGGGATTTGATCAGTTGGTTCATGATCGCGGCACATGCTTTGCTTTATCTTTGAGCTGGAAGAATATACTAACGAACTAACAGGAGAGACCCGAATGAAAACGAGTACTGGATTAGTTATCGTTTTGCTATTGGCGGCTATCGCTATCGTTGGATTTGGAGTGCTTGGAACAAGCAATGCCGCTGGCTGCGGAGGCGGATCGAGCAGCGGCTGCAGCCATGAGGCAACTACCCAAGAAAAAGAACAGAAGCCGATCTCGCTGCACGAAGAGAGTCTCTTGATCGCGGATTCGCTCGAAGTTTTGAAGCAACACTTTATCGAGCTAATTAATCTCGAAGATCGCGATCAGTATCAGACCGAGATCAAAACTCACCTTAACATGTTGCGTGACTTGCAGATGCTTGTCGACCGTTTCGCTGTGAAGACCGAGCACCTGGCATCCAAGGAACAATCAAATGAAAGTTCTAACGTCACTCAGAACGAACATTCTTCGCATAATCATTAAGCACTTCCGGGCGCAGAAGATATTGCTGATGGAAGTCTATTCTTCGAATCAGATTTGAAGTTTGGGAGATTTAGCAGGCATTTGGAAATGACGATCGCATGTGATGCGCCACATTGTCGATCGTCATGTCTTGGTTGTGTCCTGAACAAGTTGGCTTGCTGTCGAGACTTTGTCTTGTCCTAAAAATGCGGGTATTATCCACAGCAGCCTTCAGATTTGCCTTTCGTTGTTGCACCTAACGGCATGGACAGAAACTTCTGTCGACAGTGATCGCAGCAAAAGTAGAACGTCTTTCCTTCGCGTTCCGTGTGGAGCGCGGTTGCTTCGTCCACGGCCATTCCGCAAACGGGGTCCTTGGTCATAGATTTTGATTCATGCATGGTTATGGTCCTCTCTTGATTCCTGTTTCTACAGCATTTCACAATTACATGGGCACGGGGATTACTTCTTGGTCACCTTGTTGACCAATAATACTAACAAGACTACTATCAGGATGCCAATCGACAGCCAGACCCACATACCTCCGCCAGCCCATCCACTCATCC
>CAUJJY010000046.1 GCA_963205155.1 Candidatus Zixiibacteriota bacterium
AGAAACCTGTAGAATCCGCGATGTGAATCCGCAATCAGCCACGTCCCCTCCTGCCGCGTCGATCCGCCGACCGCGTGAAACGCCTTCGCCTCCGCCACGAACATAGTTTCCCAACCTGCATCATCGATCCGCTTGCTGTAATCAACATCCGAAAAGAACACAAAGAACTGTTCGTCCATCGGTCCAAGCCGCTCTGCAATTTCGCGCTTAATCATCAGCGCCGATGCCATTGGCTGCTGAACTGCACAGGTTGTCTTATGATCGAAATAACGATTCCGCCAGTGACCAAAGATTCGGCTGTGCGGGAACAATTTTGACAGTCCAACGGCGTCGTAGACCAGAGTTGAGAACTTCGGGAAATTGCGCACGCTTGCTTGAATTGTGCCGTCATCATTGAGCAACTGCGGAGCGGCCGCCGCCATCTTGTCTGAACTCATCGCCATTAGAAGTTTGGCAGTACAATCCGCAGATAAACGCACATCCGGATTAAGCAGTAACAACCGGTCGCCGGTTGCCGCCGCAATTGCCTGATTCATGCCGCGCGTGTAACCGCTGTTCTGTGGATTGAGGATGTATTTGACTTCGCGGTTATTGAAATGGTCGGCGCAATCTTCATTCGGGCTGTTATCTACAACGATCACTTCCCTTTCAAAATTCCCCTCTTGCGTGTCAATCGAGTCAAGCAACGCAGCAATGGTCGCTTGCGACCGATAGGCGACTATCACGTACGAGACTCTTGTCATGTGGTTATCCCGCCGAGTCGATCTGCAAGCCTCGTCAACAAATTCGTCCACTCGAATTCTCGGTATAAATCAGCACTGCGCAATCCTCGTTGACCTTTGGAAACATCCAGCGCTGCCTTCAATGCAGCACTGAGTTGTTTACTGTCATCAGCAATCCAGACTCCGGGGAATTTGTGCTCTTCGAGAATTTCGCGTGCCGCATTTCCCTTGGGCAAAACTGCAATCAACGGCGGCTCGGCGCGCAGCAACTCCCACAACTTGGACGGCACCACGTAGGAAGTGTCGTGCTCTTCGCTCAAGGCCACGATATTCACCGCACTCCTGCGAATTGCGGCAACGGCCTCCGGGTGCGGCAGATAACCTGTACTTTGGAACTTCCCCTTCAATTCCGCTCCATTGAGGATGTCACTGATTCCCGACAAGTCAAGATGCCCGATATGACGCAATGTGAAGTTCGCACTTGAATTCGATTTGGCGAATCCACCGATCCACTGCGCGACTCTCTCAAAACCAATCAGATGATTGAGTGTGCCATAAATACCGATTACCCCGCTTTCGACTTGACTGGGCGAGGCAAAGTCGGCCTCGGAAAATCCATTCGGGAGAAACATCAATTTGCCTGCCGCATTATGCTTGGCAGCAAATGTGCCTGCTGTCTTTGGCGAGGTCGCTGTTACCAGAGCGGCCCTATCGATGATCTGTCGAAGTAGTTCCTCTGCCCTGCGTTGATATTCCGGATCTCCGCTTTCAAACGGCAGCGACGACCAGATATCGCGGAAGTCGGCGAGCCACCTTACATTCTCTGATTCAGCACACTTCAAGCCGACGAGATGCGACGACATGGGCGGCGATGTTGTGATTAGAAGTGTCTTTTCGCCCTGCCGGATTAGTTTTCTGACAACTTTTCTTGCCCCATTGACGAAGCCAATTTTGGAGTCTGGAAACATCGACGATGCGAGGGTGCTCTTCGTCTTGCCTCCAAGCAATTTCTTCAGCGAGACCATCGGCAGAAAATGTTGGATTCGCGCCGGATCGGTTGAACCTGCCCGAATGACTTGCACGCGCGGATCAATTTTAGCTTCCATCGCTTTGTCGTACGCCGGATAGGCAATCGGCTTAACTGATATTACAAATACTTCATCGCCGCGCCCGGCAAAGAAATTCGCCAGTGCGACGGGACGCGCCGTTCCGGCCAATCCCAGCGGCGGAAAGTAGTAGCTAACGATGAGGACGCGCATGCTCTACCGCATAATCGTCGATCAGGCGTTTGAATGTGTAATCGGCAAGTTTCATCTGCTGTTCGCGAATGCCTTTCGCTTCAAGCGTGTGAACATAGCGGGCATGGGCTTCGACTCGCGCCGAGAGCGATTCACCGAGTTTGATTTTGGCAGCCAATGACGGTGCATCACCGACCGCAAAGAAGTGCCGCTCGTCCGCGAGCCATTCGCAATTTCCCGGAATGTCGGTAACAACAGGATACAATTTCTGCGACATCGCCTCGAGGAGCGAGACTGACGCAGAGTCAGATCTTGCAGTTGAAACGTAGACATCGTGGCTGCGATAGAGATTGAAAAGTTGCTCGTCACTTTGATATCCTGTGAGGCTAACCCGGTCATCAAGTCCCAGATCGCGGCACTCCTGTCGAAGCTTCTGCTCCAGTGATCCGCCACCGCCGATCGTCAACGTGAAGTTGAAACCCTCCTGCTTCAATACTTGTGCGGCGCGCAGTAGCGTGCTGATGTCGTACAAGGGTTCGTGCCGCCGCGTACTCAGAATTCGCAATGGCTTTGCCTCTGTCAATTCCCGCGCCAGTCCGCTTTCATACCACGATTTGCGCACGCCGAAACTGACAACCAAGTGTCGCGGTATCCGATGAATCTTCTTCGTTTCGGCAACCATCATCTGCGAATCCATCACGACCAGGTCGGCGCGTTTGAGCACGTATTCACTGCGTTTCCGCCGGAGGTATCCGTTGGCGCCTGTCAACAGCAAGTCGGAACCCCACAAGGTCACGACCAGCGGATGTGCATTTACAGCGGCTGCCGCCAGTCCGTAAGTCGGCAGGAAATGCGCATTGATAATATTTGGTTGAAATTCTGCGATGATCTGCTCAATCTGATCCGCCAGCGTCAGATAACGCAACGGCCCGCGCTTCCACCGTGGAACGAGACGGATCCCTGTGAAACTGTCATTGAAATCGCACGATGCCGTGAGCACTTCCCATCCCATCTTCTCAAACGAATTGTGCCAGCGCATCAAATGCGGCGCAATTGCCTCGCCCAGAAATAGTATCCTCAACGCATCCTCGTCATAAAATCGATAAATCGCTTAAGTTGTGAACGGCGCACAAATTCGGAGTATTCGATTTCCATAGCGCCCCAGCCTTCCTTGAACCGTTTAAGCCCCTTATCCAGAGGCGGCGTCGCACCAAGATTCAATCTCTGCATTCCCGACTCGCGATACTTTGCGATCATCGTATCAAGGAGAAGAAAGTTCGCGCCGGCGTCAAGACCATCTTGCGTCGAAAAACCATCGAAGTAGAAGGCATCAGTCTCCGTCGCAAAATAGATGTGCACGCACTGCGGTCCCGACTTGTCCACAGCTGCAAAAATACTAATCCCGCTATCCTGTTGCTCCGACATTGCCAACAGGTATTGATAACAGGACTCCGGCAATCGACGAATTTCCCCGGTCCGCTTTTGATGCGACTGAAGCAACTCCAGATAGCCCTTGTTATCCGACTCACTCAGTTTCAGAATTTGCAGATCCTGTTCTTGAGCCTTCTTAACATTGCGTTTGGTGTTGTCCGAATATTCAAGCAAAGATGAAGTCAGATCAATAATGTGTGTCGTGAGCTTATTACGATAGTAGGTGTCTGGAAACTTGCATGGTTGGTGCTGAAACTGGATGATGTTTTCTTGTAGGTATCTGCGTGATCGCAGCCAATCGAATATTTCGCTGCAATTATC
>CAUJJY010000047.1 GCA_963205155.1 Candidatus Zixiibacteriota bacterium
CTTTGATTATTGCCCGATCCATAATCTCTCTCCTTGTGGCCGCGCTCGCAATCGCGATGCGACTCTATGTCGACGGGAAAGGTATATCTTAGCGTCTCCGGAGACCAACGAAATTGTGTTGGTCGCCGGGACAAAAGCAGGCATATTAGCCATGAGAATTTATGCTTGAATGGCACCAATATCTTGAGATTCTGACGGCAATCCTCGTCATTGTCGACCCGTTCGGGGCGATCCCGATATTCATTAGTATAACTTCCGACGAGACTCCCAAACAGCGTGCCAACACGGCCCGGATAGCCTCCTTCACTTTGGCTGTCGTATTGATTGCCGCCGCCCTTGCCGGCGAACCACTGCTGAAACTTCTCGGTATCCGTCTCGCTTCATTTCAAGTCGGCGGCGGAATCTTGATTTTGCTATTGTCTCTTTCGATGATCAATGCCAAGGTCAGTCCAACAAAGCAGACTCCAGAAGAAGAAATCGAAGCCGTCGCAAAGGAAAACGTTGCCGTCGTACCGCTTGCAGTTCCCCTTCTGGCGGGCCCGGCTGCGATCAGCACCGTGATCGTATTTGCTCACCGTAGCGATGACTGGTCAGCCAAAGGCTTCGTGATCTTCTCGGTCATTCTGGTCGCACTGCTGACCTGGGTGCTTTTGCGACTCTCGATCCCCTTAAGTCACAAATTGGGGCGTACCGGTATCAACACTTTTACCCGTGCCATGGGTATGGTGCTTTCGGCGATCGCGATCGAGTTTATTGCAACCGGGCTTTTACAGCTCTTCCCCGGGCTGGGCTAATTCAATTCCGCCGACAAGAAAAAGACCCCGACTAATCGGGGTCTTTCAAGACTACTCAATTACAGTCTTATCGAATTAGCTTACGGCTTACCATTGATCGACATGAACAATACGATGTCGGTGACATCGATGTCGAACGGTGTTTCTGCCGCGATGAAGTAATAGTGGAATTGCTCGCCGAAGATGACTTCCTTGACTAGCTCGAAATTCTTCAAGTAGTCATATGATTCCTGCCATTTAATCTCGCGCGTCTCGCCAGCCGGCACAACGATTCCATCGAGTACCAGGATTCCGTTCGCACGAATGGCCGCTTCGGTCGTGTAATCCTTGTCGTTGGGAGATACATAGAGCTGACCCGATGCCGAAGCATTTGAATTATTTGTGATCCGGCAGGCGAATCCCAGGTCGTCGATTCCGTTGATATCTTCCTTGTGATCTTGCCAGTCTTCGTTCTCTTCGAGATTAACATCACCGGAAGTGATCGTCTGGCCGGTCGCCGCGCTCAAATCATCAAGATACTCAACAACCATGACATTGCCGGTCGTAATGCAGCTGGCCCCCATGGCAAAAAACGCTATGAGTGCGACAGCAAGTGTCCGAAGTCCTATTAAAAATATGTTTTTCATTGTCGCTTACTCCGTGAAACCAAAATAATAGTTGAGTCCGACCGTGATCAGACCATTCTTGCGCGATCCTTTGTCATCGCTATTCGGATTGGCTTCATCTTTGTATGGAAAAATGAACGCCTTGCCGCGAATGTCCAGCGAGATCTGATCGGTGAACCCGTACTCGAATCCCAGTCCAAACCAATAAGTGCCGTTGGTCAAGTCAGGGATTCCTTTCTTCTCGAATTTAGAGGATGATAGCCCCAGAATGCCATAGGCGCCAAAACCCTTATAACCCATGATGCTTCCGAAAACCAGATCGACACCGAAACTCGTGTATTTGCCGCCCTCATGCGTCATCGTTTCGTTCCATCCACCTTCGACATCATATGAGGCATCACCGTTCTTTGCGAAGAGAATATTCGGCTCAATGGCAATCGAGCCCATAAGCGGAATGCGCGCCTTCGCTCCAAATGCTGTTCCAGATTCGGTGTCTTCCTGAGCGATCGGGATGTTCAGACCACCAAAACCGCCGACCGAGAAGCGGAAGGCGTAACCGGACGTGCTTAACATCAATACACACATCAACGCTACCAACACTTTAGCCTTTAGGTTCATCTTACCTCCAATTGGTTTGAAACCTTCGACTCCTACGCTTGTAAACTGTTGATAGAAAATAGAGACGGAAATCGTCCTTAGCAACAAAAATCGCGGACAAGTTGTCCTGAAACTTGTTGCGCTCTAGACTGCGTTTCTATAGAATCACCGTATATGGCCAGTTATTATTGACGAACCCAAGGAGTAACTCTAATGAAGAAAATTTTTGCCTTAATCCTCGCCCTTATGATTGCTTCCGCGATTCCGGCTATGGCCGAGATGACCGGTGATGAAATCATCGCCAAGCACATCGAAGCCTATGGCGGCGCCAAAGCTATGAGCGATGTGAAGACCATGACCATGAAAGGCAGTATGTTCGCCCAGGGAATGCCGCTTGACCTGGCGGCGTTTATGATCCTCCCCGACAAGAGCTATATGGCAGTCTCAACCAATAATATGGTGCTGTACGCTGGCGGGACCAACGGCAAAGAAGCGTGGGCAACCCAGATGGGCCAGACGTTCATACTTGAAGGCAAAGAGAAAGCCGACCTTGAGACCCAAGCGGAGCAGTTTACGCTGTTAGACTATAAAAAGAAAGGCGGAACGGCTAAATTCCTCGGAGAGGATTTGGTCAAGGGCGCAAAAGCCTATAAAGTCGAATACGTGTCTGCTGAACATGAAACCACGACCTACTTCTTCGATGCTGCTAACTACTATATTGTTCGCGAAAAGAGTGCTCGCTCGAACACTAGCTACTCAAATCACAAGGCTGTTAGTGGAATCGTTTTCCCATTCAAGATCAACTCACAGGTCGAAATGGGCGGTCAATCCGCACAGCAAATGCTCACTATCGACTCAATTGAAATTAATGTGCCGATCGCGGATTCACTGTTTGTGATGCCGAAGAATGCCCAGCCGATGCCAAAAGCACCTGCTCCCGCAGATACCGGTGCCGCGCCGGCCGAAGGTTCCGGCAAATAGTCAATTAAAGACTTACCTAATATAGATTTAGTTAAAGGCCGTCTGCTTGGCAGACGGCCTTCTTTTTGATTGGCGCGACAACAAAAAGGGCTTTGAATGATCATCAAAATTGCTCCACGTTACGTACATTTCTTGTTAATTCTATTATCCACGACCTGGTTACTCGTCGTTTTTGACCGACGGTTATTGAAATAGGTCAAAACAACATTACTTCATCGTTGTCTCTTGGAGGATTCTGATGCCGTCCCGAAATTCGCGTGCGTTCGTGTACTTTGCACTTCTCTCGCTCCTGCTTTCTGGCTCAACTCTGTTACAAGCGCAGACTCCGATCCGTTCGGATTTGATCGTTAGTGGTCTTTCGCGCCCGGTCTTTGCCACCTCACCGACAGGAGATTTTGAACGGCTCTTCATTGCCGAACAACGCGGCTCGGCGGGTACCGCCAATCGTGCCGACATCCGAATCATGGATTTGAATACGCACTTGATGTATGCCAAGCCCTTCTTGACGATCAGTCCAGTCAGAACCTCCAGCGAAGAAGGACTGCTGGGACTGGCGTTCCACCCCAACTATTCTAACAATGGCTACTTCTTCACTTATCATACCAACACCAGTGGTGACAATGTCATCACTCGCTGGCAGGTATCCGGTACCAATCCCGACAGCGCCAATCCCGCGAGCGCATCGATCATTTTGACTCTCAATCACCCGGTTGAGACGAATCACAACGGCGGCTGGATCGGATTCGGCCCGGATGGCTACCTCTATATTGCCGTCGGCGATGGCGGCAGCGGCGGGGACCCAAATAACAACGGACAGACTCTGACCACCTTGCTCGGGAAAATGTTGCGAATCGATGTCGATTCCGGCAGCCCTTATGGCATACCGCCCTCCAATCCGTTTGTCGGTGGTCCGCAAAGAGAAGAAATCTTCTATTGGGGACTTCGCAACCCCTGGCGCAACAGCTTTGATCGCCTGACCGGAAATCTCTTTATTGCCGATGTCGGCCAATCACAATACGAGGAAATCAACTGGCGTCCCGCCAGCGATACCGGAAATGTCAATTTCGGCTGGCGACTGCGCGAGGGCGCTCACTGTTACAATCCGTCCGTAAACTGCGACCCGTTGGGAATCACTACTGATCCAATTCACGAGTACACGCATAGCTTCGGCTGTTCGGTAACCGGCGGTTACAGCTACAGCGGCTGTGCCATCCCCGATCTTCAAGGCACCTACTTCTTTGGGGACTATTGCGATGGCACGGTGTGGTCATTCAGATACGATGGAGTCTCCAAAACTGACTTCCAAGATCGAACCACCGAACTCGAACTCGACGGCATCTCATCGTTGTTTTCTTTCGGCGAGGACAACTACGGCGAGATCTACCTATTGTATCAGAGTGGACAGATTCGCAAAATCGTCCCGGACCTGACGATTACCGACTGCAACGGCAACGAAATTCCCGATAGCTGCGAAATCTTCTTTGGAGTGGTGCCGGACAATAATTTCAACGGTATCCCTGACAGTTGCGACCCACCTGGCTACATTTGCGGCGACGCCGACGGCAGCAGCACTGTGACCATCTCCGATGCGGTCTTCTTGATCAACTATATTTTTGCCGGTGGACCTGCACCCAATCCGATAGAATCCGGAGACGCCGATTGTACTGGATCGCTCACTATTTCAGACGCTGTTTTGTTAATCAACTACATCTTTGGAGGCGGTCCCGCTCCCTGCTCTACGTGTCCCTAAGTTAAGCTCCGGTGTAAAATGTGGATGGCGGTGGTCGGTTCAATGGCCGCTGCCTTCTTCTTTCTGTACCCTAACGAGCAGCATTCGCACTATCTACCTCGCGGAAGTGGTTTCTAAGCACGACCCTTGTCATCAGCACAACGATTATCATGATAATGAGGTAGGATACAGCCTGGGCAGAAGCAGCGCCTTTAAGTCCGTATTGAAGTATGAATGTGTAGCTTAGTGCGGTCGAAACCACCAGAGAAACCATTACACTGTAAAAGCTGAATTTCATCTTGCCAACACCCAGAATTGCGACTCCCAATAAGGCGTAACAGCTCCAGAAGAAGTACTTGATGGCAAGAATCTGGAAATACTCGCCGGCCGGCGCATAACTTTCACCGTAGAGCATGACGATCAGCCCCGGCACGATCAGTATCGCGATCACAGTCAGGGTTAGAGCAAGGATAACGAGCAGTCTCTGGTACTTCCCAAGCACCCGCATGAACTGCGACTTGTCACTGCTGTACTCGGAAAAGTACGGCGTGGCGATGGACTGCACGGTCGTTGTGACCTGGTTTAGTCCAAGCACGAAGATCGTAGCGATACTGTAGTACCCGAGTCCGACGCGGTCATCAATGAAGTAGTTGAGCATCAGAATATCGAGAAAGCTGATAATTGTCGCCACCAGATTTCCCGCCAGACTCCAGCGAGCATAATACCAAATCTCCGGGTATTTTCTTTCAATTCTTGATTTCAATCCAGTCAGGTCGCCGCGAACAATCTTGATAAGAGGCAAGAGAGCCGCGAATGCTACAATTGTGCTAGCGATGACGAACCCGGCAAACCCGTATAAATTCGTCGCCAAAACAATAACTGCCAGTCCGCCAATACGAATCGTTGTCTGCATAACCGCCATGAGTTTGATTCGCTTCCGCGCCTGAAGGTAGACCATCAAAATCGAACCCAATGCAGTCGCCGGAACGGAGAACATGATCACATACATCCAGCGATTCACTAATGGCGCAGGTGAGAAAAGACCCAGCTTCGCGGCGACAGCCATTAACGTGAGGACCGCCGTAATCGGCACGAGTGTATACCGAAGGCTTTGCCGGAGGATTTCCGAGCGCTCGGCGTCGGTTCGTTGTTCCGAGCACATCTTGAGCACCGCTGTGTTCAACCCGAAACCGGCAATCACCGCCGCAATTCCGATAAACGACTGCATAGTCTTGATATCCGCCATCTCGGAAGGCGAAAGGAACTTGATTACAAGAAGCTGCGAGCCGAACGCCAACAGACCAATCGCCAGATTGGCAGTCAGCAAATGAAAGAAACCTTTTGCTGATGCATTGCGAATGGCCGCTCTCACCGTCTCGGATAACGGCATCATTATAGAACTCCGGTCTCTGACTTGGCGAGTTGACTGGCACCGGCTAGCCTGTAATAAAGCCCGATTAACTCCCCCGCGTTGTCTGGAAGCTTCAGATCAACAAGCTTCTGGCGATTGAGATTTAACTCATCAAGCACCGATTTGCAGACATGCGTGAGACTATCCGAGTCACGATTGGCGAAGAGGTGCGCTGCGGAGTTTCGCTTCACGCAGTCGCTGGCAATTGCCGGTGTCCCGCCTGCAAGCGCTTCCAATACCGTCAATGAATCACCGGCGTCCGTGTTGGTAGCTCGAATGACAATGTCCGCCCTCTGCCACAGCACCGCTGTTTCCGGCAGCGGTTCACAATAGAAGATGCAGCGCTCTGTTAGGTTGATTTCCTCTACTCGGGCACGAAGACGGCTAAGGTATTCCAAATCCCCCGCGTCCGGAAGTAGGATTACGGTTGCCACATCCAAGTCATACTTATTAACCAAGCGGCCGGTCGCCTCGATAACCAGGTCAATTCCGTATAGATCTTCCCCGCGGTGAAACGCC
>CAUJJY010000048.1 GCA_963205155.1 Candidatus Zixiibacteriota bacterium
CAAGAAAATCTTCGCGACACTCAACGTCGCACACAACCGCGCAACGCTCTTGCTGCCGCTTCTTCAACAGGATGCCATCGTCAGCTTGAACCCGGAAGCCTTTTCGCCGGTGCCGAACAAATGGGGCACGCACGGCTGGACGCACGTTGATCTGAAGAAGGTCAAGAAGGGTCTGTTGACCGACGCGCTCGAGGTCGCACATGCTGCGGTAGCTTCGAAAAAACTGACTTCATCTGCAAAGAGTTCGAAGCCGTCCAAGTCAAGATCTCTTCGGAAATCATAATTCTGCAATGTAAAGTGATGTCAATCGATGCGTTGGTAAAGCGCTATTGAGATCGAACCAGCTCCCCAGCATACGAAAACAGCGTCGGCGTCCCGCCCGTATGCCAGAATAACACGCAATCATCTTTCGAGAATTCGCCCTTTTTGATTAGATCAACCATCGCACCGAATGCTCGAGCTGTATAGACCGGATCAAGCAGAATCCCCTCGGTGCGAGCCAGCAGCCTTATGGCGTTGCGTTCCAGATCGCCTACGACACCGTAGCCGCCGCCGAGATAACCATCCCTGATCTCGAAGTCGCTCTTCACAAAGGTCATCTGTGCCCCAACATGCTTCGCCGTATCATTTGCCAACACAACCATCTGCTCTTCAAAAGGCAACTCCGTTTCATCCTTGTCAATGCGGATTCCGACGACTTTGACTTTCGGCACGAACAGTCGCGCCCCGACCGCCATTCCAGCTTGTGTCCCGCACGAGCTCGACGCGAAAACTATGTGCGTAATCAGCTGCCGCATTTTTTCAAGTTGGATAGCGAGCTCGCGCATCGCCTCAACGAATCCATTTGCTCCAACGGGGTTCGACCCGCCATAGGGAATCACGTACGGCCGTTTTCCCGTCGACCGAAGTTGCTCCGCAATGTGCGGAATTTGTTCACCCTTGCGGTACTGGCCACTCCAGTGAACCTTCGCTCCGAGCAATCGATCAAGTAAGAGATTACCCGTGATGGCGTCGGGCTCTTCGCCGCCAAGCACAAGATGGCACTCCAGTCCGGCAACTGCAGCCGCAGCGGCGGTTTGTCGGCAGTGATTTGACTGTGCAGATCCGCCGGTGATGACGCTGTCACAGCCCTGCGCCAGTGCCTCGCCGACCAGGAATTCAAGCTTGCGCGTTTTGTTGCCGCCAAATGCCAGTCCATTCAAATCGTCGCGCTTAATCAAAATTCTCGGTCCGCCAAGATGTGCAGCTATTCTCTTTAGTTCCGTCACCGGCGTCGGCAAAAACGCGAGGGAAATCCGGGGGAGCGTATCAATTCTCATGGGAGAATGATAGAACTCTTGGCACCGGAGTCAAGCAGTTCCGAACCTGCGGCAACAAAGCATAGACACAAACATCTGCACACGTCTTCTTCGAACATCTCAACAAGAATTAACATTGACCCGTTACTTTGATACAGGAGGACTGATGCCGGCAAAACCGCAACGCAAACATCGCGACATTGAGAAGAACTACCCAGCCAAGAAATTCGTCGAAAAACTCCGTCGTCTCGCCGATTGTATCGAATCGGGAGAGCCGTTCCGAATTCAGATTGCCGGCGAGCGGGTCACAATACCGGCCGGTGCCGTGATTGGTCTCGAGCACGAACGCAGCGCTGCTTCGGAAGAGGTTGAGTTCCAGATGAAATGGACGCCAAAGTCCTAAAGGATGAGATTGATACCTTGACCTGTCGCAAGGCCAAGCGTATTATCATTCCATGGTTATTCGCAAACTGACTAAAGATGACGCCGCGGCATTTCGCGAACTGCGCGTAGAAATGTGCGGTGCTCATCCTGAAGCATTCGGACAAACTCCCGAAGAAGTAATAGCAACGACTGAAGAAAAGTATCTGGAGTGGATGTCGCCAAGCGACATATTCCCGGAAAACTTTGTCCTCGCAGCTTTCGAAAACGATCGACTCGTTGCCACCGTCGCGTTCAAACGCGAGGATTCCGTTAAGGAACGACATCGAGGCTGGATCTGGTCGGTTTATGTCCGCCCCGAGGGAAGAGGCAAGGGGATTAGCAGGAAGCTGATGCAAATGGTAATTGACGAATCCCGCAAAATGGAAGGCCTGGAAATGTTGACACTGACCGTCGCATTGACGCAGACAAGCGCTCGCACGCTGTATACGGCGCTGGGATTTTTCACAAACGGCCTCAATCTACATGGATACAAACTGCCTGATGGCAGGTACATCGACCACGAAGAAATGACCCTTTGGCTCTAATCAATTTTTCAACCAGTTAAATCTGAACTTTCTGGCACTTATCGTGTATACAAAGTGCCCATGAAATACATACTACTTTCGTTCTTGTTACTGTCGGCTCTTGTCGCCGAAGCCACTGCACAAGCTTACCGGCCGCAGACCGGGGATATCCTGTTCCAGACTTCGCAATCCGATCAGAGTCAGGCCATACAGGTCGCGACCAAATCGCCGTACAGCCATGTCGGGGTGGTATTCATCCGCGATGACAAACCTTTTGTACTGGAAGCCGTCGAACCTGTCCAGTTCACACCGATGAATATTTGGATCAAACAGGGGGTCAATAGCTCATATGTTGCTAAGCGCCTGCTTGATTCCGACTCAATCCTAACAAAGGAGAATCTTGCTGAGCTACTCGCTGTCGGAAAAACCTTCGTTGGCAAGCACTATGATGATCAATATCAGTGGTCTGACAGCTCAATGTATTGCTCCGAGTTAGTCTGGAAGTTGTACTATGAGGTTTTCGGAATTGAATTGGGCGCCCTTGCGAAGCTCAAATCATTCGACCTTACTGATCCGATCGTGAGCGCCAAACTAAAGGAACGCTATGGCACAAAGATCCCTTATGAGGAGCCAGTCGTAGCGCCTGTCACAATTCTTGAGTCGAATCTTCTTACCACCGTCTACCAGAGCAAGTAGAGGAGCCGAAACTTCGTGACGCCTCCAAGCGTATACTCAGTATTAAGAGGTTAAAACGTGAAGTCATTGCTTTCGACGACAATTATTGTTTGCTACAGCTTTTTCTCGTTCTTGTTTTCAGCTCTCTGTCCGGCAATTTGCCTTGGTTCGGAAGATTTGGGGATTTGCCCCGCAGTGTGCGAATCGAAAGTCAACGAAACACCATCTTGTTGTTCTGCGCCGTGCAATCCTGCCTGCGACGATGCTGAACCGCTCGTGGTGTGCTCGGGGGCGTACGGCACACAAAACAGTTTGCGGTGCACTGTTGATTGTCCGGCTCCGGCCAAGACGCCTGCCACCATCGAGTCAACCCGATTGTTCAAAGATATTGTCAAGTTCTCACCAACATTTGTGTCTGGTGAGCGGATAGTCACAGCAGCTCTGCGCCACAGCAAATTCGACAACCCGCTGTCTTCATTGTGCGCAGATATCATCGCGACCACAGTCCTGCGAATTTAGAATTCCATCAGCATCAGGTTCATGTATTAATTCGTCCACGACGGATACACCGTGCGTGGTAGTTCTACAACTATGTTCGATGGAGATTAATCAATGAAGAAATTCACATTCACCATTGGCCGCTCGTGGTTGCCGATATTGGCAGTACTTGCATTGGCCTTCGTGTTCTCCCAGTTCAGCATCGAGGCAAACGCAATCACCGTCTCAACGGAGTCAGCTTCTACTTGTTGCGCTCCGTGTGACCCGACTGATTGCCCGATGCCGTGCCCTCCGGGTTGTTGCATGAAAAGTGCCTCAGCTGAAGTAACGCAGACTGCCGTCGTTTCCAACAACGGATGCGAAGCCGCCTGTGTTAAGACTGCTTCGGCTGGATGCACACCTTGTCCGATCTCATGCGAGCGCGAGACAGGACTGGTAAAGACCTCTGAAGTCGCCCAGTTGAACTAAGCGTTCTCATACGGCAACGCCGTCGGGAGTTAATCTCTCGACGGCGTCTTGATTCTTTCAAACTAACTTGGATTCTTGGCTTTGAAACGTTTCGATTCTTTATGGTTTCCCCTTGGCATGTCCTTGCTGAATCACGTGCGTCAATTCGTGTGCAAGTAAATCGGCATTGGAACTACCGGAAAACGCAACCTGGGTACCTGTGGCAAATGCTTCCGCTGCGATCGTTTTGTTAAGTTGGTCACCATTTGAATCGGTGTGGATCTTGACATTGGCAAAGCTCACGCCAAAGGACTCGGCCTGTGTTTTTGCGGAAAGCCTTGCGGCCAGCAGTAGCGCTTGACCTTCCGCAGTCTGGCTCATTTCCCGAATGTAGCGAGCAGCCATCTCGGCGCCAATTGGGCCGCTGGTAGTGAGCCGCGCGATCTCCTGCGAGAATTGCCGAACATCTGCGGGCACCAAAGGGTCATATTTTCGCAACATGAATACCTCACCCCTACCGGGGCCTTGTTTAGGCGATTTACTTGCTGCAGACTGACTGTTGTCTGGTCTGATGAGATTTAGTTCGTTATCTCGCAGCTTCCGTTTGGCGCAGATGCCCGAACCCAACCAACTGCCGGTTATCTTCATCCCACAAGCGGTAGCCCATTGCCTTGAGACTCTTCCAAAACGTAATAGTGGGAATCGGCTTTAGTTCTTCGATCGCCGCATGGCAGCGCTGCAGATTGTAATTCGGGATTCTCTCGTTGAGATGATGTATGTGATGAAATCCGATATTTCCCGTGAACCATTGCGCGATTCGCGGCAACTTATAATAGGAACTACCCTCAAGTGACGCAGTCACATAATCCCAATTCTCTGTGCGTTCCCAATAAACACCCTCGAACTGGTGCTGGACATAAAAAAGCCAGATGCCCAGCGAGAGTCCGATCAGAATGATCGGTACTTGAATCAGCAGGTATGCCTTAATCCCGATAGTCAAAGCAGCGACTGCAACGATAACGGCTAACGCAGCATTCGTCCACAGGATGCTGCGGCGTTCCTGTGGAGTGGCGTCTTTGGGGACGCGACGATTCTTAATCAGCAGTACTTGAAGCGGTCCAAGGACAAACATGCCCAGTGGGTGCCGATAGAAACGATACTTGAAGCGACTCATCGGAGATGCTTCGAGATACTCCTTCACAGTCATCGTCCAAACATCACCTACACCGCGTTGATCCAGGTCACCGGATGTCGCGTGGTGAATCGCGTGACGCATATTCCAAGAGTAATAGGGAGTAAAGGTGATTACACCAGTTATGGCGCCCCAGAAGTTCATTGCTTTTTTGGACTTGAAAAACGATCCGTGTCCGCAATCATGGAAGATGATAAAAGTGCGAATCAAAAAGCCTGCTGCAAGAACGGCAAGACCAAGTGTCACCCAGTAGCTCATCTCCAAGGAATAATACATCAGGACCAGAAGCACCAAATATGGTCCGATCGAATTGACTAATTGCCAACTGCTGCGAAGGCGACTTGGCTTCTGATGACGGGCGATTATTTTCTGTAGGCGAAAGTCTTGTTGAGGCGTCTTGTCTGCAGGCGCGCTTGATTCCATGAATATCTCCAGAGCGATAGAGTGATCGAGTTCATTCGCAGTGCAACGAGCTTGAGTAGATGATGTATCCGCCATCGCTGGGTGCCTGCAAACAGTAGTTGTCGGGAACCTTAACTGTTCCCGTCTCAATAATACACCTAATGAATCGAAGTTGTTGACATTTGACAACACAATTATGACTATTTAGTGAAATGATAGCTATTTTGTCTTGCATAAATCGATTCGGTTGTTCAAATATTGATACAATTGGACCACATTTGGAATTTGATGCGTCAGAGTCCGCACCGCCAATCTTGAGTGCGGTCCGTGCAAGGTCCCTTGTGCGGTCATTAGCAAAGCGTTCCTTGAACTGCACCCTCAACAAGCGTTTCAAGACGAGAGAGCCCGATGACCGCACTTGACCTCCAAGGCTCGATTGTTTATGGTGCCTGACATGAAAACTATCAAGCTCGTCTCGTGGAACGTTAACGGAATCCGTGCTGTCGCCAAGAAAGGATTTCTTGAGTGGATGTCCACAGCCAATGCGGATGTCGTCTGCCTGCAGGAGACCAAAGCGGCGCCTGAACAATTGGCGGAATCGTTGACTCATGTCGACGGATATCAGTCCTACTTCTCATCTTCTATCGTGAAGAAGGGATATAGCGGCGTGGTGACATACACGCGGTTCACTCCCAGAGGGACAGCAAATGGTATGGGAGAGGCCATCTACGACAATGAGGGGCGAATCATAACCACGGAATTTTCCGACTTCACGTTGCTTAACGTCTATTTTCCCAATGGCAAAGCTTCGACGGAACGCTTGAAGTACAAGCTCGATTTTTACGAGTACTTTCATAGGCATGTCCAAGAGTTGGTCAGCAAAGGTCAGGGCGTGATCATTTGCGGTGATGTCAATACCGCTCATCAAGAAATCGACCTTGCGCGACCTAAAGAGAATGTCAAGATCTCCGGCTTTCTCCCGGAAGAGCGAGCCTGGATGGACCGGTTCTTTGCTTCCGGTTTTGTCGACACATTTCGAATTTTCAACCAGGAGCGGGGCAACTACACCTGGTGGGATATGTTAACACGTGCGCGTGATCGTAATGTCGGCTGGCGCATTGACTATTTCTTCGTAAGCTCTAGCTTGGTTGATCGAGTCAAGCACGCCGCGATTCACCAAGAGGTGATGGGTTCTGATCACTGTCCAATCTCGCTGGAGATACTTTCAACGACAAAATAGCCGCAGCAATTCACCAAAATTCCCGCAACCTTTTTCCGAATAGCCCGTATTTGAAATCAAGTCGAATTCAATTCGGGAGTATCCAGTATGATTGCATTGAAGCTATTTTTCGCGTGTCTAATTGCCATTGGAACACTCTTCCCGTCGGACAGCGTTGTCGCTTCCGGGAAGAGATATTATCAACGTATCAGCAATGACCGCGATGCTGTCGAAGGATCAGGTGCGTTGATATCTCAAACCCGGACGACGGAACCGTTTCAGCGCATCGAAAGCAACCTTGCCGTCGATCTGAAGATTGAGGTCGGCAAGGCGCAAAGTATCGCCATTACCTTTGATGATAACCTGATTGATTTTATTCGCACTGAATCCGACGGGCGGACGCTCGTTATCGACTCCGATGAATCCTTCTCAACACGGAACAACGTAAAAGTCGTCATAACAGTGCCGCAGCTCGACTTGGTCAATTCGGAAGGTTCCGGCACCATTGATATCTTCAATCTCGATTCCAAACGATTCCGCGCTATCATCTCCGGTTCGGGTGAATTGACGGCTAACGGTAAGGTAGACTTATTGGAAATCGAAATCAACGGATCTGGTGATGTCCGTACTGATGAGGTAGTCGCCCGGGAAGTAACCGTTTCGATTAACGGAAGCGGTTCAGCCGAAGTGAACGCCGTGGAAGTACTCGACGGCGAGATCAATGGCAGCGGCGATATTCTCTATGTTGGCAAGCCGGACAATGTTCACAGTAGCGTGAACGGCAGCGGAACAATTCGCAAAAGAAAATAGCAATCGGCGGGATCCCTGTCAGCCCGCTGAATTGCGAACGCCGACCCTGTAGGCGAAACTTGTGCATTTGCGCACGAGAAGAAAGACCGCAGTAGACACTCACTGCGGTCTTTTGTCTTTGTCGGGATCGAATTTCCACAAACGCTAAAATAGTCTGATTCGTCTGTCCAATTTTGTGGAGTTAAATCGTCTAAAAATTGAAACACTGATTTTTGCCGGACGTTTGAGTATGGCCGAGAAGACGAGCCAGTAAACTATCAATTCAACAAATCGGAGGAATTCTATGCCTGACTTCATGTTGCTGTTTCGTGGCGGAGAAGCAAAAACAAAGTCGCCGGAAGAAATGCAACAAATTGTCCAGCGGTACATTACGTGGGTCAAGCAACTGCGTACGCAGGGAAGTTTCAAAGCTGGAGACGAACTACAGCCAAACGGCCGCATTGTCAGATCAGACCACGGCTCTTTGACCGACGGGCCGTTTATTGAAACCAAGGACGCAGTTGGCGGCTATTTTCTTGTCGAAGCTGCTAACTACGACGAAGCGGTCGCAATTGCCAAGGCTAGTCCCAACCTCGAAAACGGCGGGACCGTAGAGGTCCGCCAAATCAGCGACTACTCTTAGCTTAATCGCGGTAACGAAAATGACCGATCCACACACTCCAAATCGCCTTATCGATCAGCTGTTCAGACACTACTGGGGCAGGGCGGTTGCCGGCCTTGCTCGCCAGTTTGGCCTTGAGTTTCTGGACAATATTGAAGATGCCGTCCAAGAGAGTCTGCTGGCCGCATCAAAAAGCTGGCCGTTCCGAGGTATACCGCAAAACCCCGAGGGTTGGCTTTACTCGGTTGCCCGCAATCGCCTGATCGACGATCTTCGCGGAATCCAGCGTGCGCGCAGCCAAAAGGCGATTATTGACGACTCCGGCGAATTCTCCCAGTGGCAGGAAATCGACGATCCACAATTTCGGAATGAAATTTCCGACGACGTGTTGCGGATGATGGTGGTCTGTTGCGATCCGGAAATTAATATGGCGTCCCGTTGCGCGCTCACATTGCAGATTGTCTGCGGCTGCTGTACCATAGAAATAGCTTCT
>CAUJJY010000049.1 GCA_963205155.1 Candidatus Zixiibacteriota bacterium
CAGAAGGCTGATGTTGTATTCTGGATTGGCGCCGCCGGCCACTGAATACGTCTGTTCAGGAAATTCGACGTTATGCGCCGAATTGTCCTTCAGGTTGACAATCTTCATTTCCTGCAAACCGTTTTGTCTCTGCTGAACGACCAGGTGATTTGCGAAGACATAGATGGCGTCAATCTTGATGTTGTTATTGTACGGCAGGAAGTCCTTCCAATTGCTGCGGGAAGGATCGGCAGCCGGCGCTTCAACGACCTTGAAGTTGACGGCGTTGTCATTGGTCAGAATGAAGAACCGGTCTCCGTGCGGATAAACGTAGTATTCCAGTTCAGCACTGCGCGGCTCAACTACCTTGAACTCGGCAAGCGGAGTCGCGGCGCTGATGAACCACGCTTCGGCTGAGGTCTTGCTCCCAAGGCTGATTAATATCCACTGCTTGTCGCGCGTACGCGTGACATCGAGGAAGAAGTGTTCGTCAAGTTCTTCAAAGACCAGTGAATCAGCCGATGACTCCGTACCAAGTTGATGCCGATAGACACGGTAGGGACGATAAGTTTCATCAATGACATCATAGAAGAATGTCGCGTTGTCACTGGCCCAGGCAATGCTGGTGCCGACATTCGGGACACGGTCGGGAAGCAGTTCTCCGGTCAGGATATTTTTGACGTGCAGTTCGTAAACCTCCGAACCAGTCGTGTCAACTGTGTATGCCAACAGCTCATGGTTGGGGCTGACCGAGAATCCGCCGACATCGAAGTAGCCAATCCCGGCCGCCAACAGATTTTGATCGAGAAGAATCTCTTCGACGCCATCGAGGCTGCCTTTCTTGCGGCAGTAGATCGGATAGTCCTTGCCCTGTTCGGTGCGCGAGTAATAGTAATAGTCGTCGATTCGCTCCGGCACGCTTAAGTCGGTTTCATTGATGCGACCGACCAGTTCGTTGTAGAGCTTTTCCTGAAGGCCTTCCGTATCCTTCATCATTGCTACCGTGAATTCGTTCTCTGCATCGAGATAGTCCATCACGTCGGGATCGGACTTGTCGCGCAGCCAGAAGTAGTCGTCGATGCGGACATCACCGAGGGTGGTGTCGGCTTTGGGGATTTTGGTAGCCATCGGCGGCTGCGGCGTTTCCTGCGCGGTGAGTGTCGCGGCCAAGGCGATGACAAACGCGCCAACGAGGAGATATGCAAAAGTCGATTTATGGTTACGGTACGATAACATGTTTTTCCTCCGCGGTTTTGCGGTTAAGATGCTCATTGGGGGAAAAATGTATAGTTTTATTGAGTCGGGTGGTTAGGGATATTTTTGTTTGGCGTTGGGGGCTAATAACCACCCAAGACGTCCCGCAGTTGCTCTGCGTCCACAACCACCCACCGGTCCCCAACCTTGTCTAAGGATACGAGAAGACTCGAGCCGCCAATTGGATGGACAGTTCGGTAATGAAATATTGCTGCATGTTGTCGATCAGGAGAGAAACCGACTCGAGATAGCCTAATTCGTCCGTCTGTCAGCGGAAGCAAAGAATACATCTCTTCGGGAGAATGAAACTCATTTAGGTCCACGAGGCGAACTATTAGAGAATCGCGAAATCGAGTTGCATCAAGTTGATACTCCTTCTGGTTACGTATGTACAAGTCCCTCATAATTGGTGTCAATTTCGGGAGGACTTCTGACTCATCACCATACCACCAAAGGTGCATGCCATCGCGGTCGACTGTCCGAGACATGACGGTGAGGTAATATTTCACCTCGCCGTAGATTGATAACATGAGATTATGTGCCGTCCTTGCCTTGGTCGTGTCAAGAGCAAAGCGGAATTCGCGCGGCCTCTCCGGTCTCTTTCGAATCGGCGGCGGTTCGGTCTTGCCCAAGCTATCGGTGAAGATTGGAGATGGA
Source organism: Candidatus Zixiibacteriota bacterium (assembly GCA_963205155.1). Lineage (GTDB taxonomy): Bacteria > Zixibacteria > MSB-5A5 > CAIYYT01 > CAIYYT01 > JADJGC01. Next base: position 1,891 of record CAUJJY010000049.1, read on the forward strand.
TCGGGTGGTGCGTAGGTTCGTTGGTATTTGAAGTACTTTAATGCCGCCGACATCACGCGATATTCTTCATCCTCAATCCTGGGATCAAACGGAACTGTTCTCTGGCACGATTGACTGCATAGTGACACGACTATGAGTACCAGTACCACTATGATTGGAGAGTATATCTTCGCACGCATGGCCCGCCTCTATAGATTTGATCTCAACAGTAATGTATTTGCACTGCTCGACTTTAGCAATAGAACAACATCGGACCATCAACAAGAAAGCGGCAGACGTTGCCATCTGGGTATCGGCCACCAAGATCGTTCCGAATGCATCTCCGCAAGTAGTTGCCTATTCGACAGCGGACATCAGCGAACTACAATAGTCTTGAGGACATGTTGGCACCTGCGGTTCGAGCAGATATATCCAAGCCATCGCAAATGCTGCTAACAGGGTCTTGCTTTCCGTTGCTTGCGTTGCGCGGATCGACTCAAGAAGCGGATCACACCAGTTCGACTCAATGTAGCGTCTCGCCAATCTTGACAATGTAACGTTAAATCTCGAACCTCCAAAAGATTGTCCAGCTACGGATGCAATGAACGACGTTGAATCTCCAAGTTCGGCGAGAAGATCAACTAATCGAAATGAGATAGTATCTTCCATCTCAATGAAAGACATTTCTAAGAACACTTCGCCTGACTCCGCAGCCAAGGTCTTTGCCTTTGTGCTGTCTCCTTCGTCCAAGAAATCATCAGCCAAATCCAGCAATGCTAGCAGTCTGTTTTCCGGATCTTGGAGCAGGCCTATTTGCCACTCCCGATTCGAGAGTGAGTCTTGTCTTGACTCCAGATGCAGATTCTTGGACTGAGGCAACATCGCAATCCTATCGCAATTCTTGGTCGAAGAAAACCAATCATACTCTTCTGTCGCTCGAATCGCGTCTCGAACTTCCGTCTCTGAGACAACCGACAATACCTTTTCCGCACGCGAAGAGTCACCCGAATCGAGCATGAGGTGGTAGCACTGGCTGACAATATCGTAGGTGTCGCTACCCTCCTCTTTATCAATCAATAAACGACTGCCCTCGGAAATGTCACCGAAGCAAAGCTGTACTTCTGCAATCCTATGTAGTGTTGAAGCCGCCATGTTGAATTCGAGCCCATCATGCTCGCGAATCGGCAACGTTCTCGCTATTCGTTCAGATTCCGCCAACAATTGTTGGGCTTCTCCGGCATACCCGCACTGCAGCAGTTCTTCGGCAAGGTTGCAGATGTTCCAGCACTTGTCCTGGTCCTCTTCCAGGGTTTCTAAGACCAAAGAAGATTCGTTCAAGAACGACTTCGCGGTATCGCAAGATCCAAGTTTTCGGTATGATTCTGCCAGAAGCAACCACGCTTCGAACTGCCGCTTAGAATCCCTTAGGTGCTCGATTCCAAATAGTGCCAATTTGTCATCACTGCGTTCAATGGCTGCTTGAATAATCTTGTCTATTTCAGAAGCCCCGAAAGGTACGGAAGCCAACAACGCAACTAACGGATAGATTGAATCGACTGCACCGATCTCAAAATAAGCCTCTGCCACATCGTTGTACGAGTTGGCGACATGGCCACGTATTACGTCAGTAGGCGCCGTCGTTTTCGCTCTGTTCAAAACCCCGTGAGCACTCAAGCTATCTCCGCATCGCCAATAGAGTACTCCTGCGTCCGCCCAGACACAGATGTTTGATTGGACGTTTGGCTCTGCTGGAACCGCCATGATTTTATCAAGAAGTCTTATGGCATCAGCGGTGTCGCCAGAGGCGATTTTGCGCTCTGCCAGAAACCTGTATGCCGAGCACTTTGAATATGCGCCGGGAATGCTGTCTGCGATGCGTTCTGCGATGGCATATCGGCCCAAGGCAGAGCAGCTGTCAGCAATTTGGCTGAGATCAATGTCAGGGAATTCATACTCGAACGCCAGCAAGACAATTGAGTCAATCAGAGCATCCGACACTGTCCGCAGTTCTAATCCCCATGCAAACGAGGATGGAATGACGGGCGGGCTCTCGCGAAAAAGCTGAAGTGCCTTTGCTGTGTTTATGTTCTTGCCTTCATCGGCAACGGTACCCGGTACCGTCCCGCGTAATTGATGGTCAGGATATTGTGCGATCAACGACTCAAGGCAATTGTAGAATTCTTCGCTGCGATCTTCACAACGAACCTGTTGTAGAGACAAAAGGATCGTAATTAATACAATCACCGTAAGAATATTCGCCCTCTTTAAAGAACAGACCACTGTCATCCCCTAACCGTTATTGATCTGAAATGTTGACGAGGAGCTTATTGTCCTCGTTCAGTTCAATCTAAATAGTTTCCTTCGGGGAGTCAAACTCCAACTGTTGGCGATTTCGCAAGCCACATTACGGCCGGAGATGCGATTTCTGCGACATTCAAATCAGCTTCTATTTGATCGCTGTAGTCCGCAAAAAAAATGCCCCTCTCTTTGCAGGAGAGGGGCAGAAAATAAGTGAACTCTCTTTATGCAAATCTCATCTGCTCAAGCCGCTTGACGCGTTCTTCCATCGGCGGATGCGTCGAGAACAAACTGGTGATCCCGCCGCGGCCAAAGAGCGGATTCACGATAAACATATGCGCTGTCGCCGGGGAAGCGTCCATCGGAATCTTCTGCGCCGCCGCATGCAACTTGCGAAGTGCGTTCGCCAGATCGTTGGGATTGCCGTGGAACTTGGCGCCGCCGGCATCGGCTAAGTATTCGCGCGAACGCGAAATTGCCATCTGGATCATCATCGCCGCAATCGGTGCGATAATCGCCATCGCGATGACGGCAATCGGCGAGCCGCCGCGCTCGTTGTCGGATCGTCCGCCGCCGAAAATCGCCGCCCATTGCGCCATGTGTGCCAGCATCGAAATCGCACCAGCAAAAACTGCCGCAATAGTGCCGATTAAGATGTCGCGATGCTTGATATGCGCCAGCTCGTGACCAAGCACGCCGCGCAGTTCCGGTTCGGTGAGGATACGCATGATTCCCTGCGTGACCGCTACTGCCGCATGCTCCGGATCGCGGCCGGTTGCGAAGGCGTTCGGGGTGTCGTTCGGAATGATGTACACCTTGGGCATCGGCAACTGCGCCCGCTGTGCAAGCTCGCGCACCATGTTATAAAGACGCGGCTGTTGGGCTTCGGTGACTTCCTGCGCCTTGTACATTTTCAGGACGATCTTGTCGGAGAACCAGTAGCTGAAAAAGTTCATTCCCAGCGCGAAGACGAAGGCAATGACCATTCCGCCTTGCCCGCCCAGCGCATAACCAATCCCGACCGCCAATACCATTAACAGCGCCATCAGGAAGGTCGTTTTCATTGTGTTCATTATTTCAAAACCTCCATCACTTTCATTTTAGAGAGCACGATGTGCCGTGCCGTTTCGCTGCAATATACGCAACTCGCCGATGCTTTCACCAGCGTAATCCAATCGATACATTAAACCGTGTTGAGGGAGTTGTGGTTCCAGAAATCGGAAAAGTGCCTTCATTCCGAGTGGCGGAATCTATTCAAGTTCAACGGGATACAGCAGGTTGTTATTCGTAATCCGACTCAAGATAGTCCATTGTCATCTGCTGGCGGTGGATGCGTTCCGACAGGCGCTTGGAAAGCGCTTCGGCGGCGTTCTCGCCATAAACTTTCAGCATGTGATTCATCGCGATCACTTCGGAAATGACGGTGATGTTCTTGCCGGGTGAAATCGGAATAGTCACGACCGGGATTTCCACCCCGAGCACTGTCGTGTAGCGCTCTTCCAATCCGAGACGCTCGTATTGCGAGCCGCCCTCCCAGACCGTGAGGCGGACTTCGACTTCGACGCGCTTCTGCAAACGGATTGCACGGATACCGAATAACTTCTCGATGTCGATGACGCCGATGCCGCGGACTTCCATGTGATGTCCGAGCAGTTCGTTGCTTTGCCCGATGATTGTCGATTGCGCCTTGCGGGTGATCTTGACCATATCGTCGGCGACCAGGCGATGTCCGCGCTCGACGAGATCGAGTGCGCACTCCGACTTGCCGATTCCCGACTTGCCGGTATAGAGCAGACCGACGCCGTACACGTCGACGAGTGTGCCGTGTTTCGTAATTGAGGGTGCGAAAACGTTATCGAGAATCGTCGAAAGGCGCGTGATGAAATCGGTTGTCGACATGCGCGTGGAGAGAAGCGGCACTTTGGCGCGGTCGGCGACTTCCATCATTTCCTTCGTGGGAGCGATTCCCTTCGTGACGACCAGCACCGGCACCGGAAACGAGGTGAGTTTCTCAATCGACTCGGTGCGCTGCTTTGGCGAAAGTGAAGCCAGATACGTCAGTTCTGTTTCACCGAACACCTGTACACGCTTGTAGGCAAATCTGTCGGTATAGCCGGCCAATGCCAGACCGGGACGGAAGATTTCGTTGGTTTGGATTGCGCGGTCGACGCCCTCGGCTCCGGCAAGCAGCGTCATGTCGAGAATCTCTCGACGTTCCTTCATTAATTTTTCGACGGTAAGTGCGGCCATAATTGCTTTCCTCGCATGTCAATCTAAGCGGTTGAACGGGAAAAGCAATAAATAGCAGAAACAAAAAACGGCGGCGGGAATCGCTTCCCACCGCCGCTGATTCTGGATACAAATTCAGAATTAGCGCTTAGTACTCGACTTCGTCAACCTTGGTTGAAAGATCAACCTTGGATTTCTTCTCGGAAAGCACCTTCTGGTCGCGCTCTTTGAGTTTGCCTTTGTGCTTCTTCAGTTGCGCAGCCATCTTATCTGTCACCATTTCGATAGTTGCGAACATATCTTCAGTCGAAGCCTTCGACACTAATTTCGATTTTGAGACCGTCATGGTCAATTCGCCCTCGCAGCGAAACGCATCCTGCGACAGCACGAGGTTGGCGGAAATGATGTTGTCGAAGAACTTCTCCAACTTCTCGATTTCGCTGATCGCCCGTGACTTGATTTTGTCCTCCACTTCATAACGCCGTCCGGTGACTTTGATTTTCATAAACGGCTCCTTTCCCACTGAAGGATAACATCCTTCGAAAAAGTTTATTCAGGTCCACTGTGATAGTGGTGAAATGTTTCGATAAAACGGATCGTGCGTGTTTGCAGGCGCATCACCACCGAGTGAGTGTTTGAGCCTTCGCGGCTGAAACGTACTCCATCGAGCAGTTCGCCGTCGGTGACGCCGGTCGCACAGAACATCAATTCGTGTCCCATCGCCAGCTCATCCGACTTGTAAGTCTTGTCCAGATCTTTGACACCCATTCGCGTCGCGCGCTCGCGCTCTTCGTTATTTTGGAAGCGTAGTTTGCCCTGTATCTCTCCACCGAGGCAGCGTAATGCCGCCGCGGCCAAAACACCCTCGGGGGCGCCGCCGATGCCCATCAATACATCTACGCCGGTATCAGGGCGGGCGGTGGCAATTGCTGCCGAAACGTCCCCATCAGATATAAGCCTGATACGGGCTCCAAGTTTCCGAATTCGTGCAATTAAATCGTTATGTCGCGGGCGGTCGAGGACGGCTATGGTCAGCTCTTCCATTTTCATCTTTTTGGCTTCGCGAATCTGCTGGAGGTTGGTTTCGAATGGCTTATTGAGGTCAATTGCTTCGCGCGCCTGATAGCCGACGGCGATCTTCTCCATATAGGTATCCGGAGCGTGCAGAAAGCATCCGCTCGGCCCCAGGGCCACAACCGACATGGCGTTGGGGCGGCCATAAGCGCAAGAGTCGGTGCATTCCAGCGGGTCAAGGGCAATATCCATCGCCTTGCCGGTGCCTTTGCCGACTTTCTCGCCGATAAAAAGCATCGGCGCCTCGTCGCGTTCCCCTTCACCGATGACAACAGTGCCGTTGAAATCAAGTGCATTGAAGCGTTCGCGCATCGACTCGACAGCGGCCCGGTCGGCCGAATCCTTGTCGCCGCGTCCCATCCACTGGGCACAGGAAAGCGCCGCCGCCTCCGTTACCCGCACCATTTCCAATGCCATATTTCTATCCATGGGTCAGCACTGTATATACGATGTTAAATGGGTTACTAAAAGAAAAGTAAGTTGATTCTGCCGGACCATGTGCTCTTCTATCAAAAAATGCCAATCGGGTCCAAAAACGCCGTACGGCGTTGTATCTGTTTAGGTAGCCCGACGGCGGAAACGCGCCGGCAGGATTTTCAATTCTTCGCGGTATTTGGTGACCGTGCGCCGGGCGATCTTGATGTCCTTCTCGGTCAGCATCTGGAATATCTCCTGATCCGACAACGGTTTGGCCGCGTCTTCCTTGGCGATGATCTCCTCGATCAGCTGTTTGACCGAACGCTTGGCGACCTCTTCCCCGTCCTGCATCTTGACGCCTGAATTGAAGAAGTATTTTATCTCAAAGACACCGTGTGGTGTCTGGACATACTTGTCGGACGAGACACGCGAAATCGTCGCCACATTCATTTCGACGATGGTGGCTATGTCTTCCATGGTCAGTGGCCGCAGGTGCTCGACACCGCGCTCGAACCACTCGATCTGCTCGGTGACGATGGCGTGCATGACCCGAATCATCGTGTTGCGGCGCTGATTGATGGCGTTCAACAGCCAGCGCGCCTGTTCGAGTTTTTCACGGACATAGACTTTTGTCTCTTTGGGCGTATTGTTGCCCCGTTTGAGCAGTTCCTTGTATCCGGCATTGACACGCAATTGCGGAATATTGCGATCATTATGCGATATGATCCACTCTTCTCCGACCTTGTCAACGATCAAGTCGGGGACAACCGCGGCAGCGGCGCGGGAGAAGCGACCATATGCGGGTCGTGGCGAAAGGCCCTTGATGACTTCCATGGCTTCCTGTACCCGCTCCAGCGAGACGCCCATCGATTTAGAAAGCTGCTGGAAACTCTTCTTATCGAGTGACTCAAGATGCTCTTCGACGATGCGATAGACTAAATTGTTGTCAATATGTCGGTCGCGCAGTTGAAGCAACAATGACTCTTTGAGATCGCGCGCACCGACGCCGGGCGGGTCGAAACGCTGGATCTTGATCAGAATCCGCTCGACCTTATCCGGATCGACTTTGAGTTGCTCGCCGAGTTCTTCAATAGAGCAGGACAAGTAGCCAGCTTCATCAATATTGCCAATGATAAATTCGCCGATTTCGATGTCATCGCCCGAAAGCTTGAGGTACGTTAGTTGCTCGAGCAGGTGTTCATAGAGCGATTTTTCGCCGGCAACACTGAATTCCGGCATCTCTTCGCCGTCACCGGTCTTGAATTCTTTATAATTGTAGTCTTCGTTGTCGCGGAGGTACTCATCCCAGTCAATTTTTTCGTCGTCTTTTTTCTCGGGAGTTTCGGCGACAAGGTCGGTTGCAGCCTTATCCTGCTCAAGTTCAAGCTCTTGCGACTCGATTTCTTCAAGCAATGGATTGACGGAAAGTTCCTGGCGCAGGACTTGTTCCAGCTTAAGGATCGGCATCTGGAGCATTTTCAGCGACTGGATAAGTTGCGGAGCGAGCTTGAGCGAGAGTTTCTGTGTCAGTTCCAAACGCATATTATCTAGTTGCCCTGTATGATGTTATCACTTTCGGCTGTCTTGTATTTCTATTATCGGTCAATTTGGCGGTCAGTTTAACCGGAACTTCTCACCCAAATAAATCTTCCGTGCTTCGGGATCGGAGGCCAAATACTCTGCCGTTCCGGCCTTCAGTATCTTGCCGTCACACATGATGTAAGCCCGATCGATGGTTTGCAGAGTCTCGCGCACATTATGGTCAGTAATAAGTATCCCCAGGCCCTTGTTCTTTAAGGTATCTATTATACGCTGAATGTCCTCGACCGCAATTGGGTCTATTCCCGCAAATGGCTCGTCGAGCAGCAAAAAACTTGGCTTTAATACGAGTGCGCGGGCAATTTCCACCCGTCGGCGCTCTCCACCGGACAACTGGTATCCTTTGGACTTGGCAAGTCGCATTACGTCGAGCTCTTCGAGAATCCCGGTGACTCTTTCAATACGCTCTTTCTTACGTAGCTTCAATGTTTCTGCAACCGCCATCACATTCTGCCAAACAGTCAGTTTTCGAAATATCGATGGCTCCTGTGCCAGATAGCCAATGCCCAGCCGCGCCCGTCGATACATTGCCAGACCCGTAATGACTCTGTCATCCAACAGAACATTACCGGACTGGGGACGGATAAATCCGATCACCATATAGAATGTCGTCGTCTTCCCTGCGCCGTTCGGTCCGAGTAGCCCGACAACCTCCCCTTGGTTGACCTCTATAGAGATTTCGTCAACGACCTTGCGTTTACGATAAGTCTTGACCAGATCCAGACAATGCAGTTTCGCCATCAAGACTTATACTAATGTGTTGAGTGAGGAATGACCAGAATTTTGACGTTGTTCGTCAGGCCGTGAAGGACCGCAGAACCAAATTATTCGTGACTGGAAGAGCCGTTACCGTTGCCGTTTAGGGATGTCACGATGACTCCGTCCTTGATCATAATTGTCCTTTTGGTCCGCTTGGCGATATTGGGATCATGGGTAATCATCAGAATCGTGGTTCCCGACTTCCAGAGTTCCTCAAAGATGCCCATAATCTCCGCTCCGGAATGTGAATCAAGGTTTCCGGTTGGTTCGTCGGCCAAGATCAACTTGGGGCTGTTGGCCAGCGCCCGGGCAATTGCCACTCGCTGCATTTCTCCCCCTGACAACTCGGTCGGCTTATGATCCATACGATCGCCAAGCCCGACGCGAGTAAGTAGTCGAGTTACGGTCTCTTTGCGCTCTTTTTGGGGTGCACCCGCAAAGATCATCGGCAGCTCGACGTTTTCGTAGGCAGTAGCGTACGGCAGTAAATTGAAGTTCTGGAATACAAATCCGATCTTCTTGTTCCGAACTTCAGCAAGCTGGTTACCGTTAAACTGGTCAACGCGCTCGCCATCGAGGAAGAACTCGCCTTCGGATGGTGTATCCAGGCAGCCGACGATATTCATTAAAGTTGATTTGCCAGAACCGGATGGCCCGACAATACTGACAAATTCTCCACCCTTGAGTTCAAGGTCCAGTCCCTTGAGGGCCTCAACTGCGACTTTGCCGGTGGCGTAAAGTTTCCTAATGCCGTTCATCTTTATCATTGTATGCATCCCTCGTTCTTATTCGTATCTCAACGATTCAACCGGATTCACTGAAGCCGCCCGGCGAGCAGGGAAGAACCCTGCCACCAGACCGATGAATGCCAGAATCGTAACTGTAACCAACCCAATTGTCATCGAAATCGTCGGCTTGCCGAGCCAGGTCAGAGCTTCATTATTGAGATCAACTCTCTCGAAGAATCCGCAGACGCCCTGCGCCACAAGAATCCCGAACAAACCACCGATACCGCAAATCAAAACTGCCTCAAGAATAAACTGCCCCATTATCTGGCGCTTCTTTGCACCGAGAGCCATCTTGACACCGATCTCGACAGTGCGTTCTTTGATCGCGGCATACATGATATTCGCGACTCCCACCCCGGCGATCGATAGTGAGAAAAACCCCATCACGCCGAAGAAGACCTGAAGTCCAAGCATGATCTTGTCCATCATCTTCTGACCTTCGATGACATCCCAGATCGAGAGCGCTGCCTTGTCCTTCGGATCAAATTTCTGCCGCTTGCCAACGACTTCGTAGATTCGAGACTTAACAAATTCCGCTTGATTGACATCGCGCGGTTTGATCACCAGATTATTGTATCGCAGATTTCCCCAAATCGCAGAATGAGTGGTCGCAGGTATCGAGACCTTGTTGTTATCGGGACCAGAGTATGACCCCATCTGCTGTTTCTTGACCTGTACACCGATGACCGTGAACGGCATGTTGTCGATTGTGATAACCTTACCGATCGGATCTTCCACTCCGAAGAGATCAGTCGCCATCCGGTCGCCCAGAAATGCGACTCTTCGACGTTTACTCATGTCGAGGTCGTTGATAAATCGCCCGCCCGGCATCGGGTAGTGCGCGCGCATTGTCTCAAAGCTGGGGAAGAGACCGTTCGTTCTTCCGGAAATTGTTTTCTTGCCGTAGCTGATCGATGTCCCCCAATTGAAATAGTCAGCTCCGACTTTTTCGACTTCCGGAATCTGACGCTGAATTTCTTGAAGGTCTTCCGGATAGAAACGAATGCGGCGTCCCTTGCCGAGTCCTTCGTATGGTATCGTTGTCTGACCGCCCCAGATAATCAAGATGCCTTCACCCAGCCCCTTGCTGTTTTCGGCGAACTGTGCCTTGAGTCCTTCGGCGAAAGCAAGAAGCAACACAATAGACAGCGTTCCCCACAGCACAGCAATCAGCGTCAGCGTCATGCGCTTCTTATTGGCACGCAAGTCGCGCCAGAATAGCCGGACGAACAGTAGAGAGTTGATCATATTACAGCTTTAACGCCTGAACCGGGTTCATATTGGCCGCACGACGCGCCGGGAAAAAGCTTGCCATAAATCCGATGAATCCCAAAATTGCTACAACGGCAAGTTTGTCCTGCAATGAGAGAGTTGGCGTTCCCACGTAGTCCTTGATATTCATCATTGGTGCGAGCGAAATTATCAACTGGGCGATGCCATAGCCGATTCCGCCGCCAATCGTTGTCAAAATCAAAGTCTCGAAAATGAACCCGAACAGCACAAAACCCTTCTTTGCTCCCAGAGCCATCTTGATGCCAATCTCCTTGGTCCGTTCTTCGACTACGACATACATAATGTTCGCCAGACCAATACCCCCGACCATCAGCGTCATGAAGCCAACGAATCCGACAAACAACCTCATCGCCACGAAGAACACCATGAAGCCGTTGTCCTCGACCGTGTCCCACATCGATAATGCTTCGCGATCGGTTGGATCAAATTTGTATCTCTTGGCAAAAGTCTCGTAAGTGCGATCCACTGCTTGCTTGTGTATTTCCAGAGTCTTGGCACGGAACACAATGTTGTCGAGATACCTGTCGCCATAAGTGGACTGGAATGTCGTCGCCGGAACAAACCCCTTGTCCTTATCGCGTCCGGAATAGGATGAATCCTGCTTCTTCTTGACCATAACGCCAACGACGGTGTAAGGTACATTGTCGATGAGCACGGCTTTACCGACCGGATCAATCCCTTCACCGAAAATCTCATCACGCAGGTCGTTTCCAAGGAAGATGACACGACGCTTATCGTTAACATCGATGTCATTCAGGAAGCGCCCGCCATCTTCCGGAACAATTGTCCGCATCGGCGCAAACTCTGGATCAACACCCGAGATTTGAATCAGCTTCGACTTCCTGCCGTTGCGAATGGTGATGTTACCGCGTTGAAATTCACCCGAGACGGCTTCAAGATCCGGAATATTCTGGCGCATCATCTTGATATCATCTGGCACGAATCCAAACCAACGTCCTTTCGGATATCCCGCATACGGCTTGCTGGTATTGCTCGCCCACATGATGACGATATTGTCGCCGAGCCCTTTCATCTGCTCTTGCTGATTGTTCTGTAAACCGTAACCGAACGCCAGCAGGCAGATCACAGTCACAGTTCCCCAGGACAGCCCGACCAGAGTCAGGAATGTCCGCAGCTTCTGCGCGCGTAAGTCGTGCAGGAATTGCTTCATGTACAATTTCAGCGAAGTCAACTGCATATTAGAACGGATTCACTGTTCCGGTTTTTTCGGCCAACATTTCGCCCTCGGTGAGCCCGGTGGTGACTTGGATCGTGACGCCATCCGACAAACCGGTTTCAATGAGACGTTCCTTCTTAACGCCGACCGAGTCCAGCACCTGAACAAATGCCGAGTCACTGCGGAAATCAACGAGTCGTTCCGGAATCACGATGATATCGCGTGCCTCTTTGATAATGATTTCGGCATTGGCAGAGTAGCCGGCGCGAAGCTTGGTAAGGTCGACATCCTTGAATCGCACTTCGACATCGAACACAGTCGCAGATTGTTCCTTGCGCGCTTTCGGCGAAATCTTCCACAAGGTGCCGCTTACCGTGTCTTTCGGCAAGGCACCCACCTTCAAAGTCACGGGCATTCCTTCGATCAGCTTGCCGACGTCAATTTCATCCACAGTGCCGCGGAAGATCAAATCTGTCATGTCAGCAAGAGTGATCAGAGCAGTACCGTCCTGATAGGAGGTGAGCGGCACTACCGGATCACCCTCGTTGACATTTTTCGAAAGTACTGATCCGGTGATGGGGGAGCGAATCGTACTCTCGACATTGACGTTGGCTGTCTTGATAGCGCCCTTTTCCAACAACTGCATCCGCTCTTTGGCGAGATTCAATTGCAGTTGCGCCTGTTCGAAACTGACCTTGCGGTCGTCAAATTCCTGCTTGGAAATCAGTTTCTTGTCAAAGAGTTCGGTAGACCGATCGAAGGCTGACTTGGCATTGTCGAAGTTGATTTGCGCCACATCGATCGAGCGCTGTGCTTCAGTATATTCGAGCGGTGTCGGTTGCGGCGAAATGTCGATGAGTAATTCGCCCTCTTTCACGACATCCCCAACCTCTTTATGCAGTTTCTTCACGATTCCGGAGATCTTCGACTTGACGAGGACTTCTTTATAGGGCTGAATTGTCCCGATTGCCATCGCTTTCTCGATGATTTCACCTTTTTCGACCTTGACCCCGTTTGAGGCCGTCTGCTTGCTCGAATCGCCGCGATTAAACATTACCAGTACAATCACCGCGACGATTGCGACAACCAGCACCGATAGTACTACCTTTTTCATGTATTAGTCCTTATGAGTAAATCTACAATTCTTCGCCATTGGGTTACCATAAGAGGGTACGGGATTATGGCGGTGAAGTTTCACTTGAAGATGCCGGGGAATCCAGTCCAAGGCGGATCGATCTGCCGACCCGCCATTTAAGATTGTCAGAAGACCAGCTACTTGGATTCGATCTTGACGCCGATTCCACGCTCGCCGAGATGTTCAATAAAGCGGCGATGATCGATGCCCTTTTCGGAACGCAGGGTTCCGCGTTGGCTGATTGAACCTTCGGCAATCATCTGCATCACAATTGCCGCAGAATACGCGGTCGTCCGCTGCATCGCGGAGTGGCCGGTCGTCTTGTCAAGGTAGTCTTCTATGTAGTAGGTAGCCGTCTGGCGGCGATTGTGTTTCATGCCGATAACTTCAACATACACAAGCACCACATCAGGTGCATTCTTGGGTAAGTGCCGGTACAGAACGTTGCGGAGCACTTGATCAGGGCTTAACATAACTCCATCGACATCATACTTGGTCTCATCAGCCATTCCGATGTCGAATAGGAACTTGATCTTCTCGAAATGTCCGACATAGCGGATCGTCTTGTAGTCGAGTTCGCTGATTTCCTTTTCGAATGTGTAAGGCAGGGTCGAAGCGCCGCCCGAAGTATGGTAAGCCTCTAACTCCGGAAAATTGGGCGGAAAAGAGAGGCGTTCGCCTTCGGTCAGGCTCTGCAGCTTTGTCAATTTACCGTCACGCAGGACAACCGTGGGTTCACGGTACTCGTTCAGCAATCCTTCCGGTGAGAAGAACACTGCATAGTTGAGCGGCGGTGCTGGATTCTGTGGCAATCCACCGACGCGCAATTTGACCGACTCAACCTTGTCAAACTGCGAAATTCCGTCAGCCGCCAGAATCGAAGCCATTCCCGGTGCCAGCCCGCAGTCGGGGATAATCGTCACTCCCGCTGCCGCGGCTAAATCAGAAAGCGCAAATTGCGCATCGACGACAGAATTATTGCCACCAAGGTCGATAAAATGGGTTTTGTGCCTGATCGAGCATTCGGTGAGAGCGCGATTGAGTTTATAGCTGGCGGAACCGGCTGCAACATCGGCCTCTCTGATAAAGGGTTCGAAAAATGCCTTATCAGATAGGTCGCCGCGATGCTTCTCGACTTTTTCACCGGTAATAGAATCAAGGCGCGCTTGATCGATATCAAGAAGTATGACTTTGGCGGGGTTATTGAACTTGATCAGATCATATACCAGGGCTTTGGACATCAGTCCGGCGCCACAAACCAAAAATGTCGTCATCTAAAAATGCTCCTGCTCTTGCGTTCACTATGCCGCGGCAATTGTGTTGTTCAGATGAAGTTAACACGTTTTCGCGGTGCACCGCAAGTGATATGCGGTTGTTAGTTATGTATAGGTGTACAATAAACGCACCCGCTTGAGGGTAATTGGTGCTAGACCGAAAGGAAAAATTCGCTTGACGAACGCCGAATTAATGGTAATTTGCTTGTCTCTGTGGAGGCCCGATGGCGCAGTTGAAGAAAGTTAAGGCATCTCGTCAAAGCGACGAGCTGCCGTTTGGAAAAAAGAACTGGATGATCCTTGGTGCGGCACTGGTGTCGATCATCTTAGGATTCATTGCCCTCGCCTCCGGTTCGATAACGCTTGCGCCGATTTTGCTTGTGCTTGGTTATTGTGTCTTGATTCCAGTGGGAATCATGATCAAAGATAAGCCGGCCGGCACCGAGGGATAAGGATTAGCGCAGAGCGCGCCCACAAGATTAGTTTGCCGGGGTTGTAGTTCAGCTGGTTAGAATGCCTGCCTGTCACGCAGGAGGTCGCGAGTTCGAGTCTCGTCAACCCCGCCATATTTCCCAATCTACTTAGAATGCCTGTCCCGACCCGTCGGGAAGGTCGCGAGTTC
>CAUJJY010000050.1 GCA_963205155.1 Candidatus Zixiibacteriota bacterium
CGCAGTTGAGTTCACCAAACCGGCGCAGTGGCTGTATTTGTCCTTGGTCAGCGGCTCGGTTGCTCCGGGTGCTGCCGACACAGTCGATCTATTGTTCTCGGCGGCTGATCTCGACACCGGCCTGTACAAATCGAAGATCAACCTCTACAGCAACGACCCGGATCCGGGCAGCAGCCCGCTGGTGATCCCGGCGCAGTTGACCGTGACGCCTCCGCCTCCGCCGTACACCTGCGGTGATGCCGACGGCAGCGAAGTGGTGAACATCTCCGACGCTGTACTGGTGATTGCATACGTCTTCTCGGGCGGTCCCGCACCCGATCCCTTGTTGTCCGGCGATGCCGACTGCAGTGGCGCCGTGAACATCTCGGATGCGGTGTACTTGATCGCTTACGTCTTCTCGGGCGGACCGGCTCCTTGTTCAGCTTGTAAGTAGAGCCCCTTTCACATCCATTAGACCCCACAGGGGCATCCGTTCACCGGATGCCCCTTTTGATTGGTGAGCGCAATTCGGCCATCACTACGTAATACCGTTGTGCGAGCAGTATTCGTTTATGTAATTGGTATCCGTTACTTGGTATTCATGCCGTAGAATCTAATCATACTGGAGTTGGAATGACTGAACCGATTATTGCGGACAAGAAATCTGTGAAGCTTGAACTCGAGCCTGGCACCTATTTTTGGTGTAGATGCGGCCGCTCAACCAATCAACCGTTTTGCGATGGATCGCATTCCGTCACTGACATTCAGCCGATGGAGTTCACCATAACAGAGAAGAAGCTGCGATCCTATTGTCAGTGCAAGCACACAAAGACCTCGCCGTTCTGCGATGGAACGCACAAAGAATTACCGTAGTATTTCCTTCCATTCGCGAAACAAATAGCGTAATCCTTCCACACAACCGCCGTTATAACGTGAACCTTACACAGACAATTCTACCGAGAGGAAGGAAATGAAGAAAGTCGCATTACTACAGGTACGGGTGCAATTCACTCTCCTCTGTCTATGCGTGGTTTTAACGTCGGTTACGGCAATCACTCAAGATAGCGCACCACCACCCTGCTCGCAGCCAGAATCGTCGCAATTTGATTTCTGGCTTGGCGCATGGAACCTTACGTGGAATGACACCGCTACCGGCACGAATCGCATTACCAAAGATTACGACGGTTGTGTTGTCCGCGAAGATTTTTCGACCAATGATAGCATTCCATTTCGTGGTATGTCGGTCTCGGTCTTCAATGCTGCTATCGGGAAATGGCAACAAACTTGGGTCGACAACAATGGCAGTTATCTTAACTTTGTTGGCGAATTCGCCGACGGAAAGATGGTTCTTTCACGTGAGGCACACCCCAAAGACAAGCCCGCTTTTCTGCAGAGAATGGTTTGGTCTGACATCAGTTCGAACGCGCTAACCTGGAGCTGGGAGCGTTCTGATGATATGGGCAAGACTTGGAAGTCGTTGTGGCTTATAAACTACCGCAGGGCAGTGAAATACTAATAGGGATCGTCGGCAAACGGACCCGATTGCGGCCGAATCAAAAATCTACAATCACCCTTGACAGCAGTTGTGTGGCAGCGTATATTAGACCCAATAACTCGATTTAGTCCATATATGCGGTCTTCATGATAAGCGGTGCCGATGTGGCGTCCTTTAATTGCATCGGCGCTTTGACTGGAAACATTTCTCTTCGAGAGGTTGACCTATGACGAGCCGTTACCGAAAAATCTTTCTGCCACTGACACTATCATTCTTCTCATTGGTGCTTCTATCAAAGCTGTCGGCTGAAAATCAGTCTCCGAATGCCGGAGAGACAATCAAGTGGCAAGTTGTCTCCGGCGGTGGCACAACTAACGGCACGTCTGCGGGTTTCAAACTTTCCAGCACAGTGGGACAGACTGCCGCCGGCCCGGGCACTTCGCCCGGTTACAAACTTAACCAGGGATTCCAGCAGAATTTCACGTCAGCAGCTCCCTGTTTGTGTGGCGACGCCAACGGCAGTGGCAGCATCAATATTTCCGACGCCGTGTTTATTATCAACTATATCTTTGGCGGTGGTGCGGCGCCAAATCCAATCTGTCTTGGTGACGCCAACGGATCTGGAAATGTCAACATCTCCGATGCGGTGTTCATCATCAATTACGTCTTTGGTGGTGGACCAACCCCATTCTGTCCCTGATCCAGGTGAAAATTGATTAAGAAAAAAGGTCGATGCTTGATAGCATCGACCTTCTCTATTTGTGGCGCAAGTTGATTGAGACGTTACAGGTCGCCGTTAGCCCAGGTAATCAATCCGAATTCATGGGGATGTACTGAACTGCGGTGACCGGGCAACACGCGTATGGAGTATCCGAAACGGCCGCTGGAGGTAATCGGCGCACTGCAAGAGTAGGTGTAAATACCGGCCTGCGGGTTACCAACGGGCTGCATTTCTATACTACGCGCGTCGGCGATTTCGCCGCGCTGCGAAATTCTCCCCAGATATAGCTCGACCTGCAGATCTTCCGCCTTGAACTCACCAACAAATACCCGGGCATTAACCTTGATCTCCTGGGTTACATCTACTTTGGGCGGATTGACCGATTCAATTTCGAGGATGCGTATGTCTGCCCACTTGTCGCGCAGGTGTCGATACCACTTGGCCAGCGAGCGCAGTTCTTCGTAGTTATTGTTCTTCAAAATCTGGTACTGACGGAAGGCGCACGTATACGAACGGTCGACGTACTCCTGAACCATTCGGTTGGAGTTGAATGCCGGACTCAAGAGCTTGATCGAACGCTTCATCTTGGCAACCCACTCACGCGGGATACCATCGCGACCGCGATCATAGAAAGTCGGTGCAATCTCTTTTTCCAAGAGGTCGTAGACTGCATTAGCTTCGACTTCATCCTGATAGTCGTGATTGTCGTATTCTTCGCCGGATCCAATGGCCCAGCCGACATCGGGGCGGTAGCCTTCGACCCACCACCCGTCGAGGACGCTTAAATTCAAACCACCGTTGAAAATGACCTTCATTCCACTGGTGCCAGAAGCTTCCATCGGGCGGCGTGGCGTGTTGAGCCAAATATCGACTCCCTGAACAAGATACCTAGCCATGGACAAGTCGTAATTCTCAAGAAAGACTATGCGGTCGCGCAACTGCG
>CAUJJY010000051.1 GCA_963205155.1 Candidatus Zixiibacteriota bacterium
GCGATGGCGGCGATCTTTTTCCCGGTCAAGACGGCTTCTACAAAGAGTGGACCGATCTGACCACCCCGAGCACTGAATCGTGGTATGCAACACCGCATCAAATATCCGTTTGGGAAATTCGTCAGGATCTCGTCGACAAGACGATCACCTGCAATCTCGACCTCACGTATAGCCGCACCAATATGCAGTTGATGAGCAGTGAATTCTCGGATGTGATTTCCGGAAACGGCAATCATATTCTCGATAAGGGTGAGACGATTCAGTTTTCCTACAGCTTTCGCAATGTTTGGAAATCAGCAACCGGTGTCAAGGTTGCACTCCGCAGTTCGACACCGGGCATCACGATGCTGACCGGTACACATATCATTGGCAACGTGAATTCGGGTCAGACTATCAACTCGACGACGCCGCTGACTTTCTCGGTCAGCCCCGATATCTCGCCGACTAATGGCGACTTTGCGCTTGATATTATCACCACCAATCCGCCGGATACATTCACAACGAATTATCGCAAATTTGTCGGTGGTGTCGAGATACTTGTCGTGGATGCCGACGACAGTCCGGCTCTCGAAGACCGGTCGACGTTTATCAAGGCGGCTCTCGACTCGCTCTCCTTGCCTTACGCCTACTGGGATATCGGCAGTCAAAATACTCCGGGGACGGCCGAGTTGGACTATCGATACATAATCTGGTATACCGGAAATACACGGACTAACTTAAGTCAGGCAATCAACGCCTCCGAAGCGGCTTTCCTGCGCAATTACCTTGATCAAGGTGGACGCCTGTACATCAACGGTCAGGACATTGCCGAACGTTTGGCGCAGACCGCTGATTCCACATTCGCGATCGAATATCTCGGTGTCCGTTATCTCTCCGACTATGAGCCGCTCGACGTCTCTGGTATTGCCGGTAATCCGGTGAGCGACAACTTGCGTCTGCGAATCCGTGGCGGTGGCGCCGCAGCGAACCAGGTAGACTGTGACGTCCTTGAGATATCGCCCGAGGCTGATCGCTTGTTTGATTTCGCGGTCGGATCGACGCTATTTGGCGCGGCTGGAAGTATCTACGCCCGTCCCAATGGCTCGCGCGTGGTGTTCACCAGTTTTGGACTTGAAGCCGTCGCGAGCACCATGACGGAGCAGGGATATGCGACTCGGTCAGAATATCTTAGTCGCGTGCTCTCTTTCCTCGATGACAATGTTTCGACCGACGCGGATGACTACGTCGATGTGCGTCCGTTACCGTTCGACTTCCAGCTGAACCAGAATTATCCAAATCCTTTCAATCCGACCACCCAGATCAGTTTCACGGTTAGTCCGCGCTCCGTGGGTAAACCATTGACGCTGGATGTCTTCAATGTCCTCGGCCAGCATGTCGCCCGTCTCCGTGAAGAGACAGCACAAGCCGGGACGCAGACCTTTGAATTTGACGCATCAGAATTGTCGTCGGGCGTCTATTTCTACCGTCTGCAGGTTGGCAACGAGTCGCAAAATCGGAAAATGGTGCTCTCCAAATAGCTCGCGCTCTGTCTTAAAAACCCTCTTCATCCCAATTGACTCTCTTGCCCGATTGCTATATCATTGCGCAGGAAAGGCCCGGTGCCGTCAATCATAACCGGGCCGCAAATCTGATCAATGCTATTCAATCAAGTAGTTCAGCCCAGTCGTCTTGATTCCGCTGTCCGGTTGGCAGCCATCTTCGTGCCGGCGCTTTTGACCGGCCTCTCGCTCAATCCATCTGTTTTGTCAATATTGTCGATTGCCGTACTGGCTCTCACGATCATCATCAGGGTACCAGTCTCCGACTTTTTCAAAATTGCCGTACCGGTTCTGCTGTTTTGCGCAGTTACCTTGTTGATGCACTTGCTTTTCTCGCAGTCAGCGGATTCGGCACGCATCGCTGTGGGTCCGTTAAGCCTGAACCAAGGAGCGTTGTTTACCGGACTGTTATACTGCTGGCGAATTGTGCTCTTCTTTGTTGTCGCGATTTGTTTTGTTCGCTGGATCGGCCAGGAAGAATTCGCCGAACTCGTCTGGCGAACCCTTGCACCGCTGGGCCGGCTGGGGCTGCCGGCGCAGGGAATCGGGATGGCGATAACGATCGCGATTCGCTTCATACCGCAGATACTCTCCGAACATCGGCGCATTGAGATGGCGCAACGCGCACGTGGCGCGCAAGTCGGCAAGAGTTCCTTCCGCAACGTCCGGCGGTTCATACCGATGCTGATTCCGACCATGGCGTCAGCACTTCGCCGAATCGATACCACGGCGAACGCTCTCACGGTGCGCGCCTGGGGTGTCTATCCAACGCGGACCTTTCATCGCCGCCGAGAGTTTGGTCTTCGCGACGCGGCAATGCTGGTCACAATAATGCTACTGGTCATCACTGTATGGGTGTTGTCCCGGTGAGAAACATCCTGCTTCGCCTGCAGTTCGTTGGAACCCGCTATGCCGGCTGGCAACGCCAGAAAAATGCACTTAGCGTGCAGCAAGTCATTGAAACCGGTTTGGGAAAGATCACGCGCGCTGACATCAAGGCGACCGGCTGCAGCCGCACTGATGCGGGGGTGCACGCGGAGGATTACCTGGTCAATTTCCACACCGAATCCACTATTCCTGCCGAAAAGTTTGCGCCGGCTCTGCAGTCACAAATTCCCAAGGACATTCTGGTAGTCAGCTCGCGCGAAGTAGATCCGAGCTTCAATTCTCGCCGCAACAGCTTTGAGAAGACCTACCGCTATCAGATTGCGTTGAAACGATCGCCATTTTATAACGACTTTTGGTGGCAGACCGATGGAAGTCCTGATCTGGCAATACTGGAGCAGTGTTCGCAGTTAATTATTGGAGAACACGACTTCTCGGGGTTTTGCGTCACGAGATCCCTCAAGGAAGTCAATGTCTGCACGATCAAACAAGCGACTTGGAAGCGCACGGGGAAAAGACTATATTTCAAGATTACCGGCGACCGGTTTCTGCATCATATGGTGCGGTTCTTAGTCGGAGCCCAGATGCAGGCAGCCTGTGGCGATATCAGTGTTGAGGAAGTCGAAGTGATGATCGAACATCCGCAAACTCATCGAGCCAAGTACCCGGCGCCGCCGGAAGGGCTATACTTAGAGAAAGTCAAATTTCGCTTATAGGAGGAGACGATGAAGTTTTTCATCGACACGGCCAACATCGACGAAATCAAGAAGGCGGCATCGCTTGGCGTTCTTGACGGTGTCACCACCAATCCGTCGCTGATTGCCAGAGAGAAAGGGAAGTTCGAGGATATTCTCAAGCAGATTTGCGACATCGTCGACGGACCAATTTCTGCCGAGGTTACCGCCACCGATTACGAAGGGATGCTGCGCGAGGGCAGGGCGGTCGCAAAATTGCACAAGAACATTGTCGTCAAGTGTCCCTGCATTCTACCCGGTCTGCAGGCGACCAAGACTTTTTTTGAAGAAGGCATTCCGGTCAACATGACGCTGGTGTTTTCGGCAACGCAGGCAATCTTTGCTGCCAAAGCCGGCGCCCGCTTTGTTTCGCCGTTTATCGGAAGGCTGGATGACATTTCGACCGACGGTATGGAATTGATCGAGCAGATCGTGCAGATATATGACAATTACGACTTCGCTACTGAAGTCCTTGTCGCCTCTGTCCGCCACCCCATGCACGTCGTCGAAGCCGCAATGCTGGGTGCAGATATCTGTACGATGCCGTACAGTGTTATCGAGAAGCTGATCCAGCATCCGTTGACTGATATCGGACTCAAGAAATTCCTCGATGATTGGGAGAAGGTAAAGGGCAGATGATCTCGCGCTATACGACGCCGGAAATCGGTGCGCTTTGGACGGACCAACACAAGTTCGATACGTGGCTCAAGGTGGAACTGGCAGTTGCCGAAGTGCAGGCGCAGATGGGAATCATTCCGCGTTCGGCATTTTTGAAACTGCGTGCCAATGCCAAGTTCTCGATCAAGCGAATTGACAAGATCGAGGCCGAAATCAAGCACGACGTCATCGCGTTTTTGACTTCGGTATCCGAAAATGTCGGCGATGCTGCCAAATTCCTGCATTATGGGATGACATCGTCTGACCTTGTCGATACAGCGCAGGGAATTACGCTACGCGAATCGGGCGAGTTGATTCTCAAGAAGCTCGACGAAGCGATCAAGGAAGTTCGCAAGAAGGCGATTCGATACAAGAAGACGCCGGCGATGGGACGAACCCACGGTGTCCACGCCGAGCCGACGATACTCGGACTGAAGTTCCTGCTGTGGTATCAGGAGTTGCTGCGCCAGCGTGAGAGGCTGCAGTACGCCGTGAAGCAGATTGCCGTCGGCAAGATTTCCGGCGCTGTCGGCAACTATGCGAATCTTGATCCGAAGATCGAAGCGGCGGTGTGCAAGAAACTTGGATTGACGCCGGCGCCGATCTCGACGCAGGTCATTCAGCGCGACCGCCATGCACAGTTTCTGGGTGCAATTGCACTGCTTGGCGCATCCCTTGAAAAATTCGCGACAGAGATTCGTGCATTGCAGAAGACTGAAGTCCTGGAAATGGAGGAAGGATTTTCCAAAGGACAGAAAGGCTCTTCGGCAATGCCGCATAAGCGCAACCCGATCACCTGCGAGCGAATTGCCGGATTGGCGCGTGTTCTGCGTGGTCATATGGTGGCAGGATACGAAAACGTCGCCCTTTGGCACGAACGCGATATTACGCATTCATCAGTGGAGCGTGTGATACTTCCCGATTCGACAATCCTGATTATCTACATGCTCAAGCTGTTCAATCAGGTGATGCAGAACTTGCAGGTGTATCCGCAGAATCTGAAACGAAACATCGAGTTGACCGGTGGGCTAGTCTTCAGCGGGCGTTTGTTGCTTAAGTTGTCGGAAGCCTGCGGTTCGCGGGAGGTTGCCTATCGACTGGTCCAGCGTAATGCAATGGACGGTTGGGCGGGCAAAGGTCGGTTTATCGACCTTGTCAATGCGGATACCGAGATTGCCAAATATCTTAAGCCACGCGATATCGCAGCGTGTTTTGATTTGAACTACTATTTCCGTAATGTCGACAAGATTTACAAGAAGTGTCTGCGATGATAGAACGCGACGGATATCGTTTTATCATTCCAGCCGTTTTAGTCGCGGCAACTTTGTGGACGCTGTTTGCCCGCTGTAAGTGCTGGCCGTATGCCGTTGGTGCGGTGTTCATTACAATCCTCGCTGCATTCATTGTGTACTTCTTCCGCGATCCGGAGCGCACTCCGCCACCAGGGGATAATCTGATATTGTCGCCGGGTGATGGCAAAATCATCATCAACGAACAGCGCACAGGCTCGGACGGAAAGACATACACTCTGGTATCGATATTT
Source organism: Candidatus Zixiibacteriota bacterium (assembly GCA_963205155.1). Lineage (GTDB taxonomy): Bacteria > Zixibacteria > MSB-5A5 > CAIYYT01 > CAIYYT01 > JADJGC01. Next base: position 5,358 of record CAUJJY010000051.1, read on the forward strand.
CTTTCGGTCTTTGATGTCCATGTCAACCGTATACCTATCAGCGGCAAGATTACGCACGTTAAGCACGTGCCCGGCAAGTTCCACAAGGCGTTTCAGCCGGAAGCTGTGACTGAAAATGAGCGCACCGAGATTACGGTCGCATCCAAGTATGGCGATGTCAGCTTCAGCCAGGTTGCCGGAATTTTGGCGCGGCGAATTGTCTGTCGAATCAAGGAAGGCGATGAAGTGACTCGCGGAGAACGGATGGGTTTGATCAGATTCGGATCGCGTATCGACATCTTCCTGCCGCCGTCAGTAACCGTCGATGTTAAACTTGGCGACCGCGTCGTCGGAGGAGAAAGCGTCATTGGACGATTCCCGTAAAATGGCCAGCTTCCGCGGAATATTTCCCGGCGCATTCACGATGGGGAATATGCTCTGCGGATTCTTTTCGATTCTCTCGGCTCACAATAACGAACCGGCGCGAGCGGCATGGTTTGTCGTTCTTGCCGGGTTCCTCGATGCATTGGACGGTAAAGTTGCACGCTTATCAAAGGGTACCAGTCAGTTTGGTAAAGAACTTGATTCGCTGGCGGATATTGTCAGCTTCGGACTCGCCCCGGCATTTCTGGTGTGGACAGCAGTGCTGGTCAATTTCGATCGCTGGGGGTTTATGATCGGCGGCGTTTATTTGATGGCGGGAGCTTTCCGGCTGGCGCGATACAATGTTGTCTCGGACCCGCACGTTAAGGCGCACTTCGTCGGATTACCAATACCAGTGGCTGCAATCACGATCTGTTCTTATGTCATCTTGTGCATGAGCCAGTTCAAAGAGATGATGTATCCGGAGTTTGTCGTATCCATGGTCATTGGCTGTTCGGCGCTGATGGTGTCAAATGTCATTTACGACTCGATTCCAGAGCGATTTGACCGGCGAGAAAACCGTTGGCGCATGGCTTTTATTTTCGTATTTTTGGTCGCGGTTCTCATTAAGCCGCGTTTGATGCTGTTTCCGTTCCTCGCCTCTTATGTGCTCTATGGCGTTGTGCGGGAAGGGTTTAGGATTATGAATAACACTCGGCGAAACTCAAGGGACAAAACTCATGTCGAATAAGAAGAAAGTCGTGTGCAAGGTGCGTCTCAAGGACGGGGTTCTTGATCCGCAAGGTGTCACGATTCGCCACGCGCTGGAGCAATTGGGCTTCACGGATGTTGTAGATGTTCGCTCCGGCAAGGTGTTCGAGCTGACTTTCCGCGAAGGCGTCAACGGCGATCTGCGCGCAAAGACGGAAGAGATTTGCCGCAAGGTGCTGGCGAATCCGGTGATTGAAGAGTTTGAGGTGAAAGAGGAATAGATGCGTTTCGGCGTTGTTACATTCCCCGGTTCCAACTGCGATTATGATGCACTGATGGTCGTTCGCGATCAGCTTCACCACGATGCCGAGTTTGTCTGGCATAAGAATTCCGATTTGTCGGCGGTCGACTGCGTGATTCTGCCGGGCGGGTTTTCTTACGGTGATTATCTTCGCACCGGAGCGATTGCGCGCTACTCTCCGGTCATGAAATCGGTGATCAGATTTGCCAATGAAGGCGGTTTGGTGATCGGTATCTGCAACGGATTCCAGGTGTTGCTTGAATCGGGGCTTCTGCCGGGAGCGATGCTGCGTAACCGGAAACTTCGTTTTGTCTGCAAGCAGGTTTATTTGCGCTGTGAAACAAGCGACTCGCCGTTTAGTAATCAGATTCGTGTTGGGGATGTCTTGAAGATTCCGATTGCGCATACCGACGGCAACTACTACTGGAATGAAGATGGTGTCGGCGACCACGAGGACAACAAGCAGGTCATCTTCCGTTATTGCGATGCGCGCGGTAGCATTACTGATGAGTCTAACCCGAATGGCAGTATCAACAACATAGCGGGTATCTGCAATAAGACGCGCAACGTATTCGGGATGATGCCGCATCCGGAGCGGGCATCGGAAGAGCTGCTCGGATCGGCTGACGGTTTGCGGGTATTTCAATCGATTGTCGCTTTTGCCAAGGCAGGAGTCGCGGTTTGAAAAGAAACGAAATCGTCTTTTTGGTGTTCTCTTTATTGATGGCGGCGGCAGTTGGCGGCTTGCTCGGCGATATCATCGGTGAGTTTTTGCCTGATGGCGCAGCCAAGACGCTGTTTCAGAAGCACCTGTCGATCGGATTCAGTCCATCGACACTGGACCTGTTTTCGATAAATTTCACGCTGGGGTTGATGTTTAACATCAATTTTGTCAGCGTACTATTCATGGTGATGGTTATCATCTATTTTCGCTGGTGGTATATTTAATCCTCGGAGGATTGTAGGATGCCGAATCTTGGTTTTCAAGAACTGATCGTAATCTTCTTAATCATACTGATATTATTCGGTGCCAAGAAGATTCCGGACATTGCGGCGGGCCTGGGCAGAGGTATCCGCGATTTCAAGCGCGCCATGAAGGACACCGGTGACGAGATTCAGAAATCCGCCACGTCGGACACGCCGGCAAACAAGCCCACCGAAAGCAGCGACAAGAAGGAATAGATGTTCACCAAGGAAGACGTTCAGAAAATACAGGCCACGCTGGGCGCCGCTGAAGCGATCTGGGAGGGCGACCACCACCGGCTCAAAGTCGTTCAGACCGAGGAGAAGCGCTCGCTTGTTCTCGAGATTTATCCCGATACCGAACTTGGCAACAATCGCGGCGCGTTGATCGTCGTTTATACTGGCGGGGCGCATCTGCAATTGCACAATTGCTCCGGATTTGTCGCCAGTGAGGAACTTGGCGAGGTCACATTCGTGGCTGAAACCAAAGACCGAATTTCCGGGCTGGTGGTTGAGCGCGAAGCGGCGTGTTCGCTGTATTCGGACATTAACCGCGATTTGATTTCATCGGACTTCTCGCGCTTCGGCGTGGAGGTGATGCTCTCCGGAGTGGCCCTTTCGCTTGCCGAAGATTTGTTCAACGACAAGTCGTAGCGTCGGAGCTTTGTCTTAGTTTGTATTCAAAGGGCGCTTGTTTTCGATTTCCTCTAATGTTCTGTTAAAGTTCTTCATGATCTCTCCTCAATTTTGAATTTTAGAAGGCTGATCGCGATCATGATGCGCCTTGCGACGCACAACGCCGTTGACAATCTTGACGGGGGCAACCAGCACCGGTGGAGCCGGAGTTGGGTTCGAGCGGGAGTCGCTTCAGCTACGTGGTTT
>CAUJJY010000052.1 GCA_963205155.1 Candidatus Zixiibacteriota bacterium
GTGATACTTGCCCCTCTCCCAATGGGAGAGGGGATGGGGTGAGGGCAAGTTCTGAGCCGCTACGCAGGCGAAGAGTCTTCATAGTGCGCGGCAGTCGTCCAGAGGATGTCTCACAAGTCAAGTCCAAGTCAGGTGCCCCACCGCTTGCGGTGGGATTGTTGAAACTCAACCACAGTTTATTGTGGTTGGTTATGCTGAATCGAACTTCTGTGACAGCCTCTCCACGCCTGCCGCGACTAAATGTGCCTGACGCGAACGGCCGGTGCGCACATTCGACGTTTCTGAACAATACCAAAGTGATCGAGGTGAGGACAAATTTTCTGGATTTCGCTTAACAATACTGCGACAGCACGCGCGCCAGGCGCTTGATGCCTTCGACAATATTTTCTGGGCTTGATGAGGCAAAATTCAACCGCATCGTATTGTCGCCGCTGCCGTCAGGATGGAACGGACGCCCATGGATGAAAGCAACCCCCTGATGCACCGCCTGCTGGAAGACCATCGAGGCTGAAACGTTGTCCGGCAGTTGCACCCACAGGAACAAACCCCCGTCCGGATACGGCCAGCGAATTGATGGCGGAAAATACTCCTTCATCGCCGCAATCATCGTGTCGCGCTTGACCGCGTAAGCCGTGCGAATTTGCTCGATGTGGGGATCGAGGTAGCCGCGCTTGAGGAATTCCGCGGCGATAAACTGCGTAAATGTCGATGAATGGAGATCAACCGCCTGTTTCGCTTTTTCGATGATCTTGATCGCCGAGACCGGGGCACAAATCCAACCGACTCTCAATCCCGGCGAAATCAGCTTCGAAAACGTGCCGAGTTGGATAACCGCGTCACCACCCAGACCGCGCAGCGACGGCAACGGCGTGCCCGAGTAGCGCAACTCGCCATAAGGGTTATCATCGATCATCGCGATTTGGTGCCGGAAAACCAAATTCATCAGCGCTTTGCGGCGCTGATACGAGAGCGTAATCCCCGACGGATTCTGGAAGTTCGGCACCACATAAATCATCTTGGGGCGGAATTCTTTTATCTTCTCCTCAAGCTGCTCGATGATCATTCCGTCGTTATCCATCGGAATCGGAGCGTAACGCGCTTGATAGAAATTGAAGGCCTGCAATGCTCCCAAGTAAGTTGGCAACTCGGTGATTACATAATCACCCGGCTCAATAAAAACTCTACCGATCAGGTCCAGCCCCTGCTGCGACCCGGTCGTAATCAGAATATTGTCAGCCGTCACCGGCAGTCCCTGCCGCGAGATGCGGTGTGCAATCAATTCGCGTAAAACCGGCACGCCTTGAGAAATCGAATACTGCAGAGCCTGCGCGCCGTGATCGGTCAACACACTGTCGCAACATTCCTGGATTTGATCGATCGGAAGAAGTTCCGAAGCCGGAAGACCGCCTGCAAAGTTGATAATTCCGGGTTTGCTTGAGATCTTTAGTGTCTCGCGGATGACCGAAGCCTCCAGCGAATTCGCTATCTTCGAAAACGGCCAGTTAAACACAGGTGTCGCTTTCTCCTTCTCGTCCAGAAACGTAACCATGACACCAATTTAGCATACATGGACACTTCTGTCAAACAATAACTGCCCCTCGGACCTTAGTCTTCCTCTGATTTCAGTCCGCCCGCATGCTTTATTATCTTATCGCCAAACTTGCTCCGAAGATTGTGTATCGAGCGGTCCAATTGTTCCTTCCGCCTTCTCTCGTCCGCAAACAGTTCCATCTGAGCCAATTCGGAGACATGCACCAGATTCGACGTTCTCACACCGATCAACCTAACTCCCTTGTTGACAATCTGTTGGTTCGGGACAAGCGAGGATGCTGTGTTGAGAATCTCCGCATAGTCCACCGTGGGCTTCGGCAATGTCTTGTCGCGGGTAATCGTCTTAAAATCCGGATACCGCAGCCTGATTCCCACGGTGCGCGCCAGCCACTCACCACGATATAGCCGAATCACCACCTTCTCCGCCAACCAGCACATCAGCGAATGAATGTGCTCCGGATCATGCGAATTCTCCCCCAATGTCGTTTCATGCGACATCGACTTCTCGAAATGAGCCTCGTCGTGATCCGGCACATGCCGGTCATCCTCGCCACGCGCCCGTGCCGCCAGAGTTTGTCCATGATCGCCGAGCAGTAGCTTCAGCGAAGCAGGATTCAGCGTCGCCAAATCCCCAATCGTCTTGACCCCGTTCTTGAGCAATCGCTCGTATGTCACCGGGCCGACGCCCCAGAGCTTGTCTACTGGCAACGGATACACCATCGACTCGACGCGGTCAGCCTCGATCACTGTCAACCCATCCGGCTTGTTGAGACCGCTTCCCAATTTCGCGAGCAGTTTGTTTGGCGCAATTCCGACCGTGCAAGTGATTCCAACCTCATCCTGCACTGCCTGCTTCACGCGGAGTGCCACTTGTTCAGCCGGACCGTGTACTCTTTCAGTTCCGGTAATGTCCAGAAAGGCCTCGTCAATTGAAATCATCTCGACTGCTGGAGAAAAACGAAGCAAGATTTCCTCGATCAGACGCGACGCGTGGTGGTAAGACGAAAAGTCGCCATGGACAAAGATCGCCTCCCGGCACCGCCGATAGGCCTCACCCGCGGGCATTGCCGAATGAATCCCGAATTTGCGCGCTTCGTATGATGCTGTCGAAACCACGCCGCGGCCGCCCGGACTTCCGCCGACAATGACCGGCTTGCCGCGCAGATGCGGATTGTTGCGCTGTTCAATGGCCGCAAAAAACGCATCCATATCGACATGCATAATAACGCGATGACCTGACATAGCTCCGCTTCTCCCCCTTTATTACATTAGACTGATTGTTGATTCCCGTCAATCGCTTTCCTGCATCCAAGCGCGACAATCCGCGCAGGTGCGCATGGCCGCAGGTCCCGCCTTTATAGAATGATCTCATTCATATTGCTGCCCTCTCCGTACGTCATTCCCGCGAAGGCGGGAATCCAGCTTAGCCTTCTAACGGATTTGGCAGCTGTCCCCCACCGGAACGGTGGGTCTT
>CAUJJY010000053.1 GCA_963205155.1 Candidatus Zixiibacteriota bacterium
TTGTCGCCTTTGCGTTCTTCATCGCCGGTTGCGGTGACGATTCGGTCTCCGGCGGCGGCGACTATTTCGTCGAGCAGATTGTCTCGACCCCGACTTCCGAGGTGGACAAGGGTGCTACCGTTGTTGTGGAAGCCCTTGTTACTGATGTCGACGGCAACCCGGTCTCGGGTCGCACCGTCGTCTTCTCCGTCACACCGACATCGCTCGGTTACTTTACGCCGACGACCGACACATCTGATGAGGATGGCATCGTCGCTTCGCTGTTCACCGCCGCTTCAGCAGGAAGCGCCACGCTGACCGCCACGGTCGGCGGCAACAGCTTGAGCAAAGCCCTTCGCATCAATGAATCCGCCTCGTCGACCGGCCGTGTTTCCATCGTCGTCACTCCGGCATTGATGACCGCAAATGGCGCCGACTCGGCTCAGGTCATCGTCTCTGCCGTCAACAACGATGAAACTCCCGTCGCCGATGGTACGGTGATTTATCTTACCGCCGGCGAACGCTTCCTTGATAAAGACAAGGATGGCTACTTCTCACAAGGTCTCGATAGCTTGTTGTTCGATGCCAACGCCAATGGGCGCTGGGATCCCATCGGCTCGATTCCCTCGACCGCAACTACTGTCGGCGGACAGGTAAGTGTCACTTACTATGCCGGCAGCCAGGCAACAACCGTCTATTTGCGCGCCACCATGATCAATGGATCCGAATATGACTACACTGAAATATCTGCCAAACTCAATCCCAACACGACCGTCGCGTCGATCTCGCTCTCACACAATGGCGAAGACCTCCGCGTTAAGGGCGTCGGCGGTATCGAGTTCAGCGTCGTCACCGCGACCGGTTACGATGAATTCGGCAATACCATTCCCGAAGGCATTCCGATTGACTTCACAATTGCCAACGGTCCAAATGGAGGCGAAAATATCCAAGGGCAGGGCTATGGTCCGGTTAGTGTAAACTCCAACTCGCAAGGCCAGGCCTCGGTCACCGTTTATTCCGGTACTGTTTCCGGTACTATCCGCTTGCGCGCATCCTCCGGTTCCGTGCTCTCGGCAGTGACTCATCTCACTGTCAATGCCGGCCCGCCGGCACACATCAGCATCGGCGCCGCCGATTGCAACGTGCGCTCGTGGGATGTCGTCAACGCCCTCAATCGTATCGCCATTAACGTCGTCGACATCTGGGGCAACCCGGTTCCTGACTCGACCGCTGTTTACTTCAGCACCGAGGAAGGCTTTGTCGTCGCCCAGGCTCTGACCGGCGTGAATTTCCCCAAAGGTATTTGCGAGGTCGATTGGCATTCCGGCAATCCGCGCAATGACGGCATCGTCTACATCTATGCCAGCACATCCGGTGGCACTGTCGGCGACACCGTTGCGTTTATCAGCTCCGGACCGTCGGCTGATGTCGATGTCCTGCAGTATCCCAGCTCGCTGATCGCCGATGGCGAGTCAAAGGGCAAGGTTGTCGTGCGCGTGCTTGACGTCAATTCCAACTACGTTGTCGCCGGTACCGCCGTCAAGTTCGAGACCGACTTCGGCCAGATCAATGGCGGAAGCACGCAAGACGGCTGCTACGGCTCACTTTATGAAGTCAACTATGTTTCCGAAGTTCTCAAGCTTGACTACTCACCGGTATCTCCCGATGACGGTATTGGCGCCGTTGCTATCGTGTCGGTCAATGCCGGTGGTGTCGTCGGACCGAACACGTCCTTCCAGACGTTGTTCTTAACCGGAAATACCTACGTTGGCAACAGCGATATCATTATTGATCCGGAAATCGAACCCGGTTCGACCGTTCCGTTCTCAATCGTGGTGAAGGATCGCGCCGGCAATCCGCTGGGCGGACATCATCTGACGATCACTACCAGCTTCGGCTCGCTGTCTAATAGCAGTCTGACGACTGACGCTTATGGCGAAGTCAATTTGTTCTTCACTGCGCCGGCAGCTGTCGGAGCAGCGATCGTTACCGTTACTGACACCGACCCGCGTGGCGGCGTCAGCTTCGCTAAGAAGATCAAGATCAAGAACGCAGAGTAAGGCTCATCCTACTCCTGTCCTGTCTGAAGAGGCTCTTCGTGAGAAGGGCCTCTTTCGTTTTGCGCAATTTTCTTGCGCTTGAAGCCTCGCTCAACGTTATTAATCTGAAATCGTTATGCTCATTCAAGATCTGCTCTTCAAGTCAGCCGGTCTCAATGCTGATCGACCGGCATTCTGGCTCCGCGCCGCCGAGGGTTTCACCCCTCTAAGTTACGCCGGCGCCGTCAAGAAAATTACCGCCATTGCCGCCGGATTGCCCCAGCTCGGCCATCGCCCCGGTGGTCGTGTCGGCATCTACGCAGGCAACTCTCCCGAATGGTGCATGATCTATATGGGCATCCTCGCCGCCGGCGGAGTCGTCGTTCCCCTTGATCCGCAACTTAAGTATCTCGAACTGCGCACCATTATCAACAAGTCGGACATGCGCTACATCTTCTGCTCGCAATCATCCTACTCCGATCTGATGGAACTCAAATCAATGTCCGCGCCGTATCCTGAAGTCATCGCCATCGATTCGCCGCGTGACACCGTCATTCCCAAACAAATGACCCTCGCCCAACTCGAAGAACTCGGCCGCGATCTGCCGTTGCCCAAGCACGACACCAAACCAACCGATCTCGCTGTCTTGATCTTCACTTCCGGCACCTCCGGCGACTCCAAAGGCGTCATGCTCTCGCACGACAACATCGTCTCCGACATCGCGCCGGTGATTTCGCGATTGCCGATCAACAATGATGACCGCTTTCTCTCGGTGCTTCCATTGCATCACACCTTCGAATCAACTTGCGGATTCATCTTTCCGCTCTCAATTGGCGCCTCGATCGGTTATGTCCAGTCGCTCAAGTCCGCCGACTTGATGGCTGATATCAAATCTCTCCGTGCTACCATCATGTGCGGCGTACCATTGCTGTATGAGAAAATGTACTGGGGAATCCAGCGCGCCTTGCAGAAAAAGGCGCTCGTCGCCCGTCTCTACGTTGACCTCGGCACCAAAGTCTCCGACATCACAAAGTCAATCTTCAATATCTCCGCAGGAAAGTTGATTTTCAAATCCCTTCGTGCGAAAGCCGGCCTCGACTCAATCCGTTACTTCGTCTCCGGCGGCGCCGCACTCGATCCCGGTGTGTCGCGCTTCTTCAACAATCTTGGGATTGTTCTCCTGCAAGGCTACGGCCTCACCGAAACCTCGCCAATCCTCTCCGTCAACCGCGAACACGATAATGACTATTCTTCCGTCGGCTTGCCGCTTGATGGCGTCGATATCAAGATACTCGACAAGAACGAACACGGCATCGGCGAAATCGCCGCGCGCGGCCGCATGATCATGATGGGTTACTATCAGGACAGCGAGGCCACCGCCGCAGTGATGCGCGACGGCTACTTTGCTACCGGCGATCTCGGCTATCTCGACGGCAAAGGACACATCCACATCACCGGACGTAAGAAAAACGTCATCATCACTCCGGCAGGGAAGAATATCTACCCCGAAGAAATCGAGGCCGTAATCGAGAATTCGCCGTTCGTGCATGAATGTTCGGTTCTGCCGCGTCCCAAAGGCACCGGCCAGGAACCGATCGTCGTAGTCGTCCCCGATTTCGAATTCATCGCGTCCGTCAATGACAATGTCGTGCCGTCCGATGAAGAAGTCCGCAAGATCATCAAGAGCGAAGTCCTCAAACTGTGCGAACAACTTGCCGAATACAAACGCGTCAAAGACGTCATCATTATGACCGAGGAACTTCCCAAAACCTCCACCCGCAAAGTCAAACGCTACATCCTTCTCGACACCCTCCAAAAACTCGGCGAACTTTAGACTCAATCGTTCTTGTCTTGGTGCCCCACCCGAAGGGTGGGAGTTTTGTAGACGTAGGTCCGAATCCCTGTGGTTCGGACGATTTGTTGGTTGTTGCGTCAGGTCTTGTCCCGGCGCGAAATACTTTTCGGAAGAACAAGATTCCCAACCGCGACGGGATGTGACCTGACGCACCGCAATAGAAGACTGCCCCTTGCCTCCGCCCCCGCATTTCACTACCTTCATCCCATGCCCATCAAATCCTTCGGCATCTCCATCGCTACCACCGGAAACGGCGACATCATCGACCTTACCCAGAAGGTCGCTCAAGCCGTCCGCGACTGCGATATCAACGACGGCACCGTCCTCACATTCGTCCCCGGCTCAACAGCCGGCATCACGACAATCGAATACGAACCCGGCCTCATCCGCGACATACCGGAACTGCTCGAAAACTTGATCCCTTCAAACAAGAAGTACCACCACGACGACACTTGGGGCGACGGCAACGGCTTCTCCCATCTGCGTGCAGCGCTCGTAGGCGCATCCTTCACCTGTCCGCTTGTGGGTGGCCGCCTCATGCTCGGCACCTGGCAACAAATCGTCCTGCTCGAGTTTGATAATCGCCCTCGCCAACGCGAAATAATCGTCCAAATTTCCGGCGAATAAGCCGGTAGCTCACCCGGAGCACGGCGCAGGGTGGGGTCTCGCACATTTCCCTTATGCCTCTTAACAAATTTCCGTTGACAAAATAGTAGTATATTATTATACTGATAATATGCCACGACCCAAAGCGCAGGATCTTCTTCGCGAACTCGGCCTCAATCAACTTGAGGTAGAAATTTATATCTTTCTGCTCCCGCAACCGCCCATGACCGCATACCGTATAGCTAAGGGCATCGCCAGGCCCGCCGCCAACGTTTACAAAGCAGTCGAGAGCCTCTCACGACGTGGAGCTCTGATTGTTGAGGACGGACCAAACCGGCTCTGTCGCCCCGTCCCAGCCCGCGTTTTTCTCAAACGGGCGGCTAAGAATTTTAGCGAAATCTCTCTGGCCGCAGAAGAGGCGCTCGCGAAGACCGAAGTCTCGCCGATTGATGAACACGTCTCCCGGGTGGAAACCGTGGAGCAGATCTACGTCCATTGTCGCGAAATGCTCGAAAAGGCTAAGGCAGTTGCCGTAATCGACGCTTTCCCGATTCCACTGGAGCGAATGCGCCCGTGGGTGGCGAAGGCCGCGCGGCGTGGTGTCGAGATTTTCGTTGAAGCATATGAACCCATCGCACTGGACAATGTACGAGTCACACTTATTCCCGTGGCAGAAAGCATTGTGAAGCAGTGGAACGCCCAACAACTGAATCTCGTGATCGATGGGGAAGAGAGTCTGATGGCTCTCCTTTCGAGAGACGGTACCGGAGTACTACAGGCATATTGGAGCAACAGCCTCTATCTTTCCTGTTTGCATCATGGTGGGCGTCTCTGCGAGCAGACCCTCGTCCGTGCCATCGAGGCGCGCCGAAAAGGTGCTTCTGCGGATGAAGCCATCGCGATTCTGGAAAGCCATCCGTTCTTCATTACCAAGCCGGTCCCGGGACAGAAAAAACTTAACCGTCGTTATTCCACTACCAAGGAACAGAAGTGAAACACGTAATTGGCCTCTTAATGTTATTTCTTAGTTTGGCTCACTCTGCAGAGTCTATGTCCATAGATTCAACTTCAATTAATCTCGACCAAGCCCGGCAGTACTTTGAAGAATTGAAGGCGATTTCCGATCGTGATGCTGGACAGCTTTGGGGCTTGCCGCTTTATGGGCCAACTATGCTTGTTGATCCTGATACTCGCTTTATCGTTGCGAATCAAATAGATCGCGACGGACGACTTACCGCCGATCGCGACGTCTATACCGGGACACTCGAATCGGAAATCAACATCGCCAATACCTCGATCTCATGGTCCGGCACAGTGTGGACCATGGTCAATTGGAACGCCGTCTCCGCAAACAATCCATACGATCGCGCCAATCTGTTGATCCATGAAAGCTGGCATCGAGTACAGGAGGAACTGGGAATTCCGTCGACAACGACCTCCAATTTTTACCTCGATGAACTCGATGGCAGGATTGGTCTTCTTCTGGAGTTGCGTGCTCTAGACCGTGCGGTTCTTGCAAATGATTCGGCTACACAAGAGAAAGCCATCAGAGATGCGCTGACCTTGCGATACTATCGCCAGTCTCTTCACCCCGGCAACAACGAAAACGCTTTTGAAAAACACGAAGGGATGGCGGAATACACCGGTCTGAAACTTTGCGGCTTGCCCGACTCATTGATTACGAAAGTCGTTGCCCGGAGCCTCCAACTCGCAGAAAGCAATGACGGGCTCGCCAATTCGTTCGCTTACCTGACTGGACCGGCGCTTGGACTTCTGTTGGATTGTCACAGTAAGAGCTGGCGCGACTCGGTGCGCAATGGAATCGACTTGCCGACACTGCTCGCGTCGGCAGTTGGCTGGAGGGTGCCGGCAGGCAGAGAGCGACTTCGGATTGCCGCCGATTCAATCGGGCGAGGATACGGGTCGAGTGCCCTTATTGCCAACGAGACAGCTCGTGTGCGTGAGCAAGAAAACACAGAAAACACAGTTGAATCATTTCGGAATCGCCTTTCAACGCACGGGCGGCTCATGATCCCAAACAGCAATCTGTATTTCAGCTTCAATCCTATGGAGAAGCTGATCGTCTTCGACACCACCGGCGTGATCTACAAAACTATGCGTCTTACCGGCGACTTCGGAATTCTGGAAGTTTCTGATGGAATTCTCCGCACAAATGATTGGCAGTACTTTATCGCGGTCGCACCGGATCGTGTCACTGGAGACAGCCTGACGTGGCAGGGATACACGCTTCAACTTCATCCCGGATGGTTGATCGAATCCGTCGGCCCAAATACATTCACGACTTCTAAAAAGAAATAGTCCGTAGCCCACCCGGAGCGCAGCGCAGGGTGGGACTAAACGACACCCACCTCTTGTCATTCCGAGCCGCTACGCAGGCGAGGAATCTGTTTGCCCGCATATCAAGACCAGATAACCTGATCCTCTTCACACCACAGGAACATCCGTAGCCTCCTTGCGTTACATCAATAGCCGACTTTACGGCACTTGTTTTGTGACCAAATTTCGCCTTTAGGGAAGACACTTTTTGAGTAATTGGTTAAGTATTATCGTGTTTGCAGTCGCCGTCGTTTTCTACATTTATTGGCTGAAACGGGGCGGTGGCTGACGATAACGAATTTACGACTGCGGGTCAGTCGCACGAACCTCGGTGGAAGCACCTGATTGCCGAATATTATTCGAAAAATCAAGCAAACCACAATTCCTCATAAGTCATTAAATAACTTCATAGTACAGTAATTTTTCTGTCATTATTCTGTTGACTAATAGTCTCTATTTCGTATAATAAGAGGCTACAATATTCGGGCGCCGGATGCCCCCAAACGTATTTTCGCGAGGTGAATTATGTCGAACGGATCAATCACTGAAAAGACACTGGAAAAAATGGGCTTCTCAACCATGCCAGACGACGACGTGTTCAAACTCGAAAACCAGTTCGGCGCGCATCATTACACCCGTCTCAACACCGTTATTCGCCGCACCGAAGGCGCCTGGCTGTACACCGCCGATGGCCGCAAGATTCTCGACTGCCTCTCTGCTTACAGCGCCGCAAATCCGGGCCATCATCATCCGCAAATCGTCAACGCTCTCGTCCACGCCTTAACCGAAGGCTACGGCTCTGTCATTTCCAACGTTGTGTATACCGATGTCCGCGCCAAGTTCCTCAAAGACCTCTGCGAATTAGTCCCGCAACTCGGCCCGCGCTTCGGCAAGGAAGGCAACAAAGCCCTCTGCAAAAACGGCGGCGTCGAATCCGTCGAAACCGCCATCAAACTCGCCCGTTTTTACGGTTACAAAGCCAAGGGCATCGCCGACGGCAAGCAGGAGATCATCGTCTTCAGCTCGAATTTTCATGGCCGCATGATCACCGTCGTCTCTTTCTCTGAAACTCCGAAATACAAAGAAGGCTTCGGCCCGTTGACCCCCGGCTTCAAGATCGCCCACTACGGCGACCTCAAGAGCGTCGAGTCGCTGATCACCCCCAACACCTGCGGTATCCTCGTCGAGCCGATGCAAGGCGAAGGCGGCATGTACATCCCGCCGGCCGGATTCCTCACCGGACTTCGCGAACTTGCCGACCAGCACAATCTCATGCTGATCTTCGACGAAATCCAGGTCGGCCTCGGCCGTACCGGTCGCGACTTCTGCTTCCAGCACGAAGACGTCACTCCCGATGCCATCATCATCGGCAAAGCTATCTCCGGCGGCCTCGTACCGCTTTCGGCGATGATCACCAACTCCAAGCTGATGGATATGGCGTTCAAGCCCGGCTCTGACGGCTCCACCTATGGCGGCTATTCGCTCGCCATGGCTGCCGGTGTTGCTGCCATCGATGTCTTCAAGCGCGAGAAGCTCTCCGAAAGATCCGCCAAGATGGGTGCGTATCTCAAAGCCAAAATCGAGAAGATCGCCGCACGCTCGACTCACGTCAAAGAAGTCCGCGG
>CAUJJY010000054.1 GCA_963205155.1 Candidatus Zixiibacteriota bacterium
CACCGCCAACAAAAACTGCCATTGGCTTCTCCTGCTCGATGGCAGCAAAAAGTCGATGATACTTGTCTACGCTGCCATGCAGGTCAGACACGAACATGCACTCCGAACTCTTCAATTGCATACGATTCGTAATATACTCTCAATTGCTGCAAGTGTGACGCAACAATGCAGAAATCTCACTAAGGAAAACCGAAGCAGCTTTTCAGGAAAATCGAAAGGCATTAGTCTTGACCATTCTTGTGATTACGAGTTACTTGTTTGTGAAATCAATAACAAGCTTTGATTGACACCTCGGTAGATTTTCGACACAAACATAGAGCTTTTCTTCTATTTTTTGTGGCGCGACTAAAACATTCCAACGAAGGAGACCTCGATGTCGAGCAACGTTGCTGCTTTTATGGAGCAGGTCAAAGCCAAGAATTCTGGCGAGAAGGAGTTCCACCAAGCGGTACAAGAAGTCGTGGAGTCGTTAATGCCGTTTCTCGATAGGCACCCGGTTTATCGCGAAGCGAAAATCCTTGAACGTATCGTCGAACCGGAGCGGGTACTGATGTTCCGCGTCCCGTGGGTCGATGATTCCGGCGAAATCAGGGTCAACCGCGGATTTCGGATTGAAATGAATTCTGCCATCGGGCCATACAAAGGCGGCCTGCGCTTCCATCCTACCGTTAATCTTGGCATCCTGAAATTTCTCGCTTTCGAACAAGTCTTCAAGAACAGCCTGACGACTTTGCCGATGGGTGGTGGCAAGGGCGGATCCGACTTTGATCCCAAAGGCAAATCGGATATGGAAGTAATGCGCTTCTGCCAGGCTTTCATGAGCGAACTTTGCCGTCATATCGGACCCGATACGGATGTACCGGCCGGCGATATCGGCGTGGGCGGGCGCGAAATCGGATTCATGTTCGGCCAATACAAGAAACTCCGCAACGAGTTCACTGGAGTCCTAACCGGTAAGGGTTTGGGTTGGGGTGGTAG
Organism: Candidatus Zixiibacteriota bacterium; assembly: GCA_963205155.1. GTDB lineage: Bacteria > Zixibacteria > MSB-5A5 > CAIYYT01 > CAIYYT01 > JADJGC01. The sequence goes on from CAUJJY010000054.1 coordinate 979, forward strand.
TCTGATCCGGCCAGAAGCCACTGGTTACGGAGCGGTATATTTCGCCGCCGAAATGTTGGGCACTCGCAACGAATCCCTGCAGGGTAAGAGCTGTCTCGTGTCAGGTTCCGGCAACGTGGCACAGTACACGATCGAGAAGCTTCTTGACCTCGGCGCCAAACCGATGACCATCTCGGATTCTTCCGGTTACATCTATGACGAGGCCGGAATTGACCGCGAAAAACTCGCTTTCGTTCTTGATCTCAAGAACAATCGCCGCGGCCGAGTCAAAGAGTACGCCGACAAGTACAAAACCGCCGTCTATTCGCCGCTCCAGTCGGGAAGCGACCACAACCCGCTTTGGAATCACAAAGCCCAGTGTGCCTTCCCATCTGCAACGCAGAATGAGATCAGCGGCAAAGACGCCCAGAATCTCATCAACAACGGTATCTACGTCGTCAGCGAAGGTGCGAATATGCCATCCTCTCCCGAGGCCATTAAGCACTTCATCGATAACAAGATTCTCTATGGTCCCGGAAAAGCAGCGAATGCCGGTGGCGTCGCCACCTCCGGATTGGAGATGTCGCAAAACAGCCTCCGTCTTTCCTGGTCGCGCGAAGAAGTCGACAAGAGATTGCATGGCATCATGAAAGCAATCCACACGACGTGCGTGACTTACGGCCGCGAGGGCAACTATATCAACTACGTCAATGGGGCAAATATCGGCGGATTTGTAAAAGTCGCCGATGCTATGCTCGACCAAGGTGTAGTTTAGTCTCTTCAGGTACCGACAGGGTATCCATGTTCTTACTTGCAAAGGCGACCCGCTCCCGGGCCGCCTTTTTAGTTTTGGTTGTCTGAAATCGTCATTGCTGCAATCTTGTGACGATGTTAATTGCGTATCTTCTTATGTGAAGAGCAATGCCGGGCAAACAGCAACAAATATCGGCGCGGCTGAATGCCGCAAACGCGAACGCATTTCGGTCACTGCATTCGCATTGACCGTCTTGGTATTCGTCGCTCTGCGGGCTGCAGCAGTTGAGCACAGTTGGTACCTCTTATTATTCGTTCCGGCTTGGGTCGCCGTACTTGGACTACTACAAGCTCGAGAGAAGACTTGAATCGCCCTGGCAGCGCGCGGTCGGCGCAATTTCGATAATGGCGAAGAACAAGTCATTGAAGAAAGTCACGTTAGCGCCCTGCGTCAGAAAGCATTGGGAATCTCCGTTAAGTCCTTTGTTCTCGCGCTGGCTTTCACTGTTATTGTCTACTGGACTGTCTGACTGTTTTCTGCCGCCAAGGCAAGCGAAACTCGGGAACACTCTTTAACTCGATCATAGGAATCCAATGCAAGAAATATTTGAGTTGCTGCAATCGCACAAATCAATCCGTCGCTACACCAATCGACCGGTCGAAGATGAATTGCTTGCGCGAATTCTCGAGTGTGCGCGTCAGGCTCCGACTTCGTCAAACCTTCAACCATATTCCATCATAGTCGTCCGCGACGCTGCAAGAAAACAACTGCTCGCGCAGTATTGCGGTAATCAAGCTTGGATTGAACAGTGTCCGGTCTTTCTCGCAATGTGTCCGGATCTTCGTCGCCTCAATGAAATCTGCCATGCGCGCGGATACCAATTCAAGGATCGCCACATCGAAATCTC
>CAUJJY010000055.1 GCA_963205155.1 Candidatus Zixiibacteriota bacterium
CAGCCAGTGGCCTAACTTCGGCAAACGAAGACGCTTCGAAATCGAATGAAACCATCACAATCGCGCCGGATGGTAGCGAATCGATATTCGCAAAAACCTGCCGTGTCTCTGGAGTAACTGTAGTATCAAGATGAATGTTAAAGATAACCGGCAGAATTACCGCTATCGCAATGATCAGAAAGATGACACGCCGTGCGGAATTGTTCATCTCGACTCCATCACATGTAGCTTCTTTCAATGCCGAGAATTACCCGCAGTGCCGTCGCCACCGACCCCAGTCCGACTCCAATCAGGATGCCGCGCTTGGCCGCTGAAGATGGATTGTTGAATACCCAGCCTGCCAACTCCGGAAGTCTGTCCGAAATCATGTCACCAAACGCGCTTCGTCCGACGAGGACAATGATCGCAGTCAAAGCGAGTACGAACGCCGGTCGGCTGCGGATTCGAAATCCGCGATATGCCGCCGAAGCCACAAAGAATGCCAGCAGTGAAAACATCGTCGCCTGCATCGGCGCCTGCAGATTGTTGAATGCCCATTGGTATGGAGAATCGACGCCGGTGCCCGATACCGCCGCGGCAACGATCATGAAAATCACACCTGCGACTGTTATCGCGCTGTAAATCATCCCCTCGCGACGAATCGTGATTCGCGCCGAATGATGCTTGATCAAACTCACGCCTCCAATTAGCATCGTGACGGCAAAGATGATCTGGTAATAGTCGAGGATCGAGCGATAAACGAGGTTCGTAAAATCAGTCTTGACGAAGTACTGCGCCGCCATAAACAGCCCGGCGAGAAACGCGACCGCAGCGGCGATGCGGGCGGTCATGGAAGCAGTATCCTGTGCCAGTTAAGTCCCAGCAGAGCCGCAACCGGAAGCACCAACAGCAGAATCAGCATCAACAACCGCAGCGTGTCTTGTGCCAGCATCGACGCCTTGATACGCTTGTCATCGCTCAGATAAGCGGACGCAGTATAAAGCTCCTCGCCGATCAGTGTGTAGTCGCACGCTACAATAAAGAACGCGAGTTGAATTGTTGAATCGGTGCCCGCAATCTGCAGCGCCCCGCTCATATTGCCCGTCTCCGCGAGAATCAGCGCTTCGCCTTCAAAAGTCCCCAACAGAAACAGCGCACCTGGTTGCGACCTCGCGACAATGCCATCGACACCCGCAGCATAGCCAAACTGCGACGGCGAGACGAAGACCACATCCGAATCACGAAACAAGTCAGAATGCCCCTGCTCGGCATAAGCAACTTTGAGTATCTCTCTGGCTGTCTCGGCGATCACCGGATCGTGTGTGGGAAAGATGATTCGCGTTCCATAAGCTGCGGCTTTAGCCGCGATGAATTTCAGCAAATTCAGCGCCGCCAGTGTCGTCGGTCGTTGAATGTCGCCGCCCCAGCCGGTCGTAAACACCATCGGCTTGCCCAACTCGGTTGAGCGCCCCACCGCTTCTTCAATGGCCTTAAGCCCCGGGATCAACCGTAATTGCCGCTGCCAGCGACTTGAACGCACCGTGAAGAAAATCACAACACCGCTTGACAGCAGTACCCAGCACAAAAGTATAAGCATTGATTGTGACACGTTAAGATTCATTCCGGCCGTTAATGGTACATCAGATTTGCGAACGCAATTAATCTGCAATATTGATGCGGCCAATCAACTAAAACTTGCCTGCGATCAAGTTGTTTTAGTTGATTCGCCGGCCGCCGACTGCAATTGTTGTGAGTATGAAAAGACTTCTTGCCGCCATTTGCTTACTTGCGCTAATACTCTATGCTTGCTCGTCAACTCCCAAGTCTGACGCCCCCATTGTCTGGTGGCAGTTCTGGACTAATCCCGAAGTGCGTCCCGTTATTACCCAGATGGCCGCGAGCTTTGAATCGGCGACACAGAACAAGGTTCAACTCGGCGATCTGACTTGGTCCGATGGTCACGAGAAAATCGCCATCGCACTCTCAACCGGCGGCGGACCCGATGTCATCGAGCTCGGCTCCGATTGGGTGGCTGAATTCGCCGCCAGCGGACGACTACTGGACCTAACCGATCAACTCGGTGGACTCCGCGATAGTCTGCTGATGTGGGAACCGGGAGTCTATCAGGAGCGAGTCTACGCCGTTCCCTGGATGCTGGGGACGCGCGTGCTGTTTTGCAATCGCACCCTGCTTACGCAGGCCGGCTATCCGCCCGAGTTCGTCCCGACAACTTGGGCTGATCTGCTCGAAGCCTCCCGCCGCATCGATGTGCTCGGCGAAGATGTATTCGGATTCGGCTCAAACTCCGCCGAGCGTCACCGTTTGTACAAAAAATATCTCCCCTTCTTTTGGTCGGCTGATGGCGAAGTCTTCAATGCCAATGCCACCCAGACACAGTTTGGCACAGTTGCCGGCAGAGTAAGCCTCGATTTCTACCTTTTGTTGTCGGCCAACGGCATTGTCGAAACCCAGTCGCGCATCGAGGAATATTTCTCTGCAGGTAAAGTTGGATTTGTCATCTCGGGTGAATGGCTGGTTGGCAAATTGAATCGCTCCGAACTGCCGTTTGAGTACTTCGTCACGGTAATGCCGTCAGTCGAACCCGGTGGTACCGGCATTTCATTCGCCGGCGGCGAATATCTTGTCGTCAATAAGTCCTCGCAAAATCCCGACGCGGCCGTCGCGCTGCTTCGCCACCTGACTCTGCCGGCCAATGACCAGCTCTTCACTTCCGCAACCGGCAGCTACACACCCGTAAATCGATTTACGGCATTCGCAACCGACTCGGCTCTTGCGGTCACGGCCGCGGTGTTCCAACGCCAGATTGGTAACTCCCGCACCACTCCGGTCCATCCAGCCTGGGTTGCGATCGAAGAAATCCTCGAACGCGGAATTGAACAGGCGCTTTATAAGAAGATGTCTTCGCAGGAAGCACTGGATATGATTGACCGCGAAACCGCACCGATATTGCAGAAGTATGCGAGGCGTTAGCGTCGGTCGATTCCGCAGCAGCGACCTGCTGATGCTCTCGCCCTGGCTGGTGACGCTGCTGCTCTTCTGGCTCTTTCCGATCATTGCATCACTTGTCCTTAGCTTCACCGATTATCAGTTACTCTCCGGCCACAATAGCTTCATTGGTGTTGACAATTTCATCGCCTTATTCTCCGACCCGACCTTTGTGCGCGCCGTCCTTAACACTCTCGTCTTCACCGTCGGCACTCTGCCATTTACAATTATCTTTGCTATCGTCTTGGCAATATTTGTTAATCGCAATCTACCGTTCAAAACCTTCTTTCAATCAGTCTATTTCTTTCCTTCCATCGTCTCACTCGTGGTCGTGGCATTGATCTACTCCACGCTTTATGCCCGTGGTGGTTACATCCAGATGCTCTTGAGCGCAGTTGGTCTCGCCTATCCGCCGGAAGGCTTCCTCTTCTCCGAGAACACCGCCCTGCCAGCAATAATGGCGATGGATGTCTGGATGTCGACCGGGTATTACATGCTCTTGTTCGTTGCCGCCTTGCAGTCGATTCCGCAAGAGCTTTACGACGCCGCATCGCTGGAAGGCGCCGGCGCGTGGCACCGTTTGAAAGCCATCACTCTTCCGCACTTGAAACCTATGTTGTTGTTTGTTCTTGTTCTGAACACGATCAAGTCGTTTCAGATCTTCGTCGAAGTGTTCGTCATGACCAAGGGTGGCCCACTCAATTCCACTATGACCATCGTCTATTTTGTCTATGAAGAAGGCCTACACAAATTCAACATCGGCTATGGTGCTGCAGCCGCGAATATTCTATTCCTGTTAATCGCGCTGATCGCGTGGGTGGAAATGAAACTAGTGCAGGAGCGACAGATATGACCAGACATTCAAAGTCACCGGCACGACCCTTGCGCTTGGTCATCGCTGCGAGTGTCGCCTTCATCTTTCTGGCGCCGTTTATATATCTTTTACTTGGATCGCTGGCGAAGAATTTCAATCTCGCCGGTACGCTTGACTTGGCAAGTTACAGCTTCACGCTAGCCAATTACACCAGCCTCTTTTCGCAGGCCGGCCTCTATCGACCGGTCGTGAATTCAATCATTGTTGCCCTGGTCGTCACTGTTGGTAACGTCATCTTCTGCACGCTCTGCGGCTATGTGCTGGCACGCCGCCGATTTCGCGGCAAAAATCTGGTGATGCTAAGCGTCGTAATGGTATTGATGATTCCGACGCACGTTGTCATTATTCCGATGTATTTGCTGACGAATTGGCTGGGAATCTTTGACTCTTATCTCGCCTTGATCCTTCCCTTCCTTGTCACGCCGCTCGGTGTGTTTCTTATGCGCCAATATATTTCGACTTTGCCCGCAGATATGGAAGAATCCGCCCGCCTCGAAGGCGCCAGCGAGTGGACCATCGTGTGGAAAATCGTGATGCCCCTCTGCAAACCGGCGATTGCAGTCTTGAGCGTTCAGGTCTTTCTGGTCAATTGGAACTCTTTTATCTACCCCTTCATTCTGACTTCATCCGAATCGATGCGTACCCTGCCGGTCGCGCTTGCCCTGTTACAGGGCTATCAGAGTATCAACATACCGCAGTTGTTTGCCGCATCGATGATTTCCGCCTTGCCGACAACGATTCTATTCGTCGTCTTCTCTCGTCGAATCACCGAGGGTATCATCTCCGGCGCACTCAAGGGATAGCGCTCTTCAGCGGCCGTCGTCTGAGAGCTTCTTTTCCTTATCGATGAAATCAAGTACACCATCGCAAATTGCCCGTGCGATCTTATTGCGAAATTCCTCGGTTTGTAGCGCCATCTCCTGTTCGGGAATCATCATAAACGCACATTCGACGAGAATAGAAAGAAACTCGGTCGGTCGAATAACTGCGAAATTACCGTGGTAAAGACCATAGTCATTGAGCCCCGTTGCAGGTACCATTCGCCGGTGCACCAGACTTGCCAAATCCTGCGACTGCGGATGATAATAGAAAGTCGAAGTCCCGTTATTCACCAGCGGGTTCACTCCGTCAGGAACCGCATTGTTGTGGACCGAAATGAAGATGTCGGCATCATATCCCTGCGCCAGGATCGGCCGCTCATACAGTGGTAACGGCGTGTCTCCAGAACGCGTCATGAAGACCGTTGCGTCTTCTTTCTCAAGTAGCTCCTTCAACTGCAACGCTATTGCAAGATTGGCATCTTTCTCCTTGAATCCCGTCGGCCCGCTTGCTCCTGGATCCGGAGAATGACCAGGATCAACCACGATCTTGATTCCCCGCAATTTGCTCGATAACGCCGGCCTGCGGCTTAACTTGAGCACAAACTGATTACCCTCATACTTGCAGTCGTAACCCCACAACGTCTCGTTAAGGTCAAGCTTCAATCGCACCACGCCAACTTGCACCTGCTCAAAATCGATTGCCGCTATCATGCTGTCTGCGGTGTCATAGCGAATCCAATCAATCGAGGATGTGCAATTGAAGATATCAAGTGTGAGCTGATTTCGCAGTGGATCATAGTCGACATCAAAAGGCAACTGCGCCCCAGGATTGAAGGTAACTTGCACGCCGTCATCGACCCGCCGTGTTCTGATGAGCGCGAATTCGCCGCTTGGAATGCGCGATCCTTCAGGTAGGAGACGGACACTGCTATCAGCTACCCAAACTTCGTGATTCTCGACAAGGCGCGCGCGATAGTGATTATTAGCATACCCTGTCAGGCGTAAGCGAAGACCTCGTGGCTGAAATACGGAGAAATAACCCTTCCGTGGACCAACGCGCAGAGTCTGGGTTGAGTCGGTCAACACACCGACCAAGATCTTGTGCGCGGGCCAAATTGTAGCGCGAGATTCGTTTTCTCGCGTCGTGCATTTGCAGCTGTCGAGTTGGCGCTTAAACTGGCGGTCGCGCGAATCCCATAATCGCAGCGGTTTCCGGCACAAGTAGTACGTTATCTTTGCCGTATCGCCGACATGGCTTTCATCGAGCAGAAGATTACCATTGTAACTTCCCTTAACCAGTAGCGAATCGGGAAAATCGCCGCCGCCAAACACGGCTTGCGCCCAGTAGCTCTGCGGTACAGGCGGAGATTCGGTCATCGGGACCAACGTTTGATTTGTCGAGAGTAGAAAGTATCCGTTCAATCCCGGCGTGCCGCGAAATGAAGTCGACCAGAAATCACCTTCCATAACCGTGACATCAGAAGACGGCGACATGTACCCCTTCACAATCGTCAGCGATTCCGGCACAACATACGGTTCGGGGACTTCGAGAGGAATCTCCTTGGTCGCCTTCTGGTTCTTGAGAGTAGCCTCCAACGCAAAACTGAACTTGCCTGACTTGATGGGAAGAAATGCAAGAAACGCGCCGTTAGGATATACTTTGACCGCAGTCTTGTTGATCCTGAGTTCCGCACCTGGCGTGACATTGCCAAAGATAAACGTCGAATCAACGGCAGTGATGCGCTGGTTCGGTGTTGGATACATAACTTCAATCTTGGGTTTTTCCTGTGCCGTAGCAAGGTTTGAAGCAGTAAGAACGCAAAGTAGCAATGCAGCAAAAGTCCTAAGCAAACGTCGCCTCCTCGGATGTGATACCGATTCCCGAGCCGCCCGGAAGCACCAGCATATCGGCATCAAAATGCGCTCCCCAGTATGGATCATTTTCAGTTAACATAATGGCGTCGAGATCAAAGTAATCAAACAGTGATGACAAATGCAGCGCCGCCGTAATTCCGATCGCCGACTCAATCATACATCCAAGCATCAGTTTCAACTTGTGCTCGCGTGCCGACTCTGCCAGCGTTATGACTCGGCTGATTCCGCCGCACTTGGATAATTTCAGATTGACTCCATCGATGACTTTATGGAAGCGCTCGATATCCTTGCCCGCTTTGATTGATTCGTCGAGAAACAGCCGGCATTCGACCTTCGTTTTGATACGGTCAAGTTCGCGCACTGTTGGATCGGCAAGCGGCTGCTCATAAAACTCAATCGGATATCCGGCCAGCGCTTTGATTCGCTCAATCGCTTCATCACGCTCCCAGCCGCCATTAGCGTCAAGGTAAAGCCGCTTCTCTCCCTGTTTGAGCACAAAGTCGATTAGCTTCAAGTCACCGTCAAAACCGACCTTTATCTTCAGATTGCGAAAAGCCGCGGCGGTCTCAAGTTGTCGTCTTATGT
>CAUJJY010000056.1 GCA_963205155.1 Candidatus Zixiibacteriota bacterium
CCGATCGCGGCTGATAGACGGTGGTTCTCAATCGGTGCTGAAGTGATCGCTGGAAAGTTGAGTTGGATCCAGCCGTCAGGCAACTGCTTGGCGGTCAGTTCACCGCTCTTGGTGTCAAAATAGATTGGTCCACCTTCTCGAACGTGGTTTTCTGTCCACAGCACATGCGCGGAAGCCAGAGTCGCGTGACCACACAAATCAATTTCGACTGCGGGAGTGAACCAACGAAGGCTATAGCGGTCGCCGACCTTCAATAAGAATGCTGTCTCCGCTGAATTGATTTCCCCGGCGATGTTCTGCATCGAGGAATCATCAATTGCGGAATCAAGCAGGCAGACGCCGGCAGAGTTCCCAGCAAACGCCTGTCCGGTAAAGGCGTCAACGACGCGAAAATTCAGTTTCATTTCCATCTCCTGTGCGTAATCGGCTATCGGGATAAATATACGCGATTAGTGTTGGAATGATACAGCGAGACGAAGGAAGTTACCAGGAATTCTCGCCGACTGTGGTAGAACTGCCGGAGCATCCCGAAGCGGATTCCAACAACGTGTTGGTATTCGCCCAGATCTCCCCAGTGGAAGCTTTGTAAGCCCAGCCGCCACGAGTACCAACAACGACGCCTTTTGTTATGCCGGTTACGATCGAATCGGGTGCGTTGGCTTGAAAAGGATTGGGAGGGATTCGTTGTTCCATAACACGTCCGATGGTTCGAAGCGTATCAATTGGTGGAAAAGCTGCGGAGGCACGCTTGACAATGTTCTGCGACTGCCAAGTGCTAAGACCGCCCCGTAACCCGCCAAGAGCGGCCCGGCAGGAACTGCGTTTGGCATCAAGAGCGAGGTCCTGGTACTTGGCAATGGCGAAGGTTGAGAGTATGCCAAGCACTACGATGATGATCACGATTTCGATGAGTGTGAAACCGGCTGTGGCCATTGCGGCAGGGTTTTTACGGCGAAGGAAATTCGTGTGAGAATAAGTAGCCATATATATTATTCATCGACTTAATGGGCAAGTTGCTGAAGAGGACGACTTCGGAGATACGCAGTGGAATTTGTGCTTCAGAATCGACCAAACTAAGACTTGATTCAAATGCTGCCCGCAATTATCGTATAATCAGTCGAGATTGAAAACAGCGGCACAGACTCGCAGTAGTGGTGCGAACAGATTTAATGGAGGGTCAGATTTATGAAAGGCAATAAAAAGGTCATCGCAGCGTTAAATGAGCTCCTACGCGACGAGTTGACGGCAATTAACCAGTATATGGTTCATTCTGAAATGTGCGCCAATTGGGGTTATGCGCGGCTGCACAATGAGATCGAACGGCGCGCCATCACGGAGATGAAGCATGCCGAGAAGCATATCGGGCGCATCATATTTCTCGAGGGTCTCCCTGAAGTCAGCCGCCTCAACGATATCAAGATCGGCACGAACGTCGAAAACCAGTTTAAGAATGACATTAAGGATGAGATCGGTGCGGTTGCAGCCTACAATGCGGCGATTAAGCTGGCGGCAGAAGCCGGCGACAATGCTACGCGGGACATGCTTGAGGAAATCCTGCACGACGAAGAGGATCACGTTGACTGGTTGGAGGCGCAGTTAGACCAGATTCAACAAATGGGACTGCAAAACTATCTGGCTCAACAGATCAAAGAGCAAAAAGCGTAGGGCCTGTTTTGTCGAGTGTTTGTGGCGGCTGAAGGGAGACTTTGACCGCCGTTCTGTTTGCTATCGAAATCACTAAGCGCAGCGTATATTTCAATAGTCCAACAACCGAAATCGCGAAAAGGAGATGAGAGCGATGCGGAAGGTCAACCTTCGAGAGAAATTCGATCAGATCGAAGAATATGAATCGCCCAAGATTGTCGGAGAGCTTAACGGGCAATACGTGAAATTGTCAAAACTCAAAGGCGAATTCGTCTGGCACAGTCACGAAAATGAAGACGAATTGTTTCTTGTCGTGAAAGGGCGGCTCCGGATGCAACTGCGCAGCGGCGACGTTATGCTGGATGAAGGGGAGTTCTTTATTGTGCCACGTGGCGTCGAGCACAACCCGGTGGCTGAACCGGAGTGCTATATCATGTTGTTTGAGCCAAAATCGACGCTGAATACAGGCGATGTCGTAAATGACAAGACCGTCGAGAATCTCGATTGGATATAATAGAAAACCTAAGCTAAATCGCTGCAAGTCAACGCCCTGCCGCCTATCGTATCAATTCTCTGATAAATTCCACAAAAATACCTGCAACAAACAAAGCAAAGCTAACGTTACAATAAGTAAATGATGCTTGACATAAAGACAATTGTTGCGTACTTTATGGAAAATAAACCAATCAACAGAGAGAGAGGATTTATGAGAGCGGCCAGTGCAAAAACAGGGCGGGTGGTCATGATAACGTCAATCGTGTTGTTCATTGGATTTTGGGCTGTTGCAAGAGGCCTCTTGAAGCAGAGCGAGTTAAGTGAATCGCTTAGAGTAATACTTGCGCTGCTGCCGATTGGTCCGTTTGCCTGGATGCTCTGGAACTTCATCAAGGGAGCGGCAAGTCTCGACGAACTTCAGCGCAAAATTCAACTTGAAGCGCTGGCAATCGCTTATCCGGTGATGATGGTATTCATTATGACGATCGGTCTGCTTGACATCGCTGTTGGGCTATCATATGAAAACTTTGGACTGAAGCATCTTTGGTACTACATGCCGATGTTCTATTTTCTTGGGTTGTTCATCGCAACGAGGCGGTACCAGTGAGGACGAATCTTAAAGTTCTGCGTGCCGAGCGCGATTGGTCACAGGCCGACCTCGCTGATAGACTTGGAGTATCGCGGCAAACCATTAACGCGATAGAGACCGGCAAATATGACCCGAGTTTGCCCTTAGCGTTTAAGATTGCGCGATTGTTTGCACGACCGATTGAAGACGTCTTCTTTGGTAACGAACTTTGAAGCAGCATCTTTGGTTATACATTTTGCATCTGGGACAATGAGGTAAGGCATGACGGACAAGATTCACAAGTATCGCGGAAAAGAGATTGAAGTCACATTCGACGCCAAGCGCTGTATACACTCGGCCGAATGTGTGCGGGGACTGCCCGAGGCCTTCAACACAAGTCGTAAGCCGTGGGTACTCCCCGATGCAGCAGCGGCAGAAAAAGTCGCCGAAATAGTCAAACGCTGCCCGACAGGCGCTCTGCATTTCAAGAATGCCCAAAACGGACTACGTGAAGAAACGCCAGAGCACAATGTTGCGATGCTTGCCAAGGACGGGCCAATCTATCTGCGAGGAGACATAGAGATTCTAGATGCCGGCGGCAACGTGGTTCTGGTTGACACACGCGTGGCCCTCTGCCGTTGCGGAGCTTCCCGGAACAAACCGTTTTGCGACAATGCGCACAGGCAATCAGGCTTCAAGGATGCCGGTGCGATTAACTTCCAGAAGTCGGATGAGGAGGAGCCGGTCGGGCATACCAAGTTGCGCGTACAAGCTTCGCCAAACGGTCCGCTTCTCGTTGACGGCAATGTCACGATCGTGGATTCCAGCAAGACGCTACAGGAAAAGTCCAACAGTCCCGCCTTCTGTCGGTGCGGTGCATCAGGGGTAAAGCCGTATTGCGATGGCAGCCACAATCGCGTGAATTTCACCGACCATTAAAACTCACGACGAAGTCCGTTCGAAGAGAATGTTCTTTGCCCGCGGCAGGCTAATACGCATGGCGAGGACACGATTATCTTCATCCCGTTCAAAACGAATTTGCGTCTGGCCGCCCTGGGCGACGAACTCATCGCGGATGGTCGCCTGTGCTGCAATTTGATTTGTCGATCCTTTTTCCGCAAAACGCAGAACATCACCTTCGAGTGACAGCACAAACGTGAGATTCAGGTCGCGACAGCGATATTCACCGACATACTGATCGAGGTTACCGGTGGCGGTGTTATACGTGATCGGCTGGAATCGAGCCGTCTGCTGTCCCGGGACTGCAAGCTCAATAGTGAGAGCGCCGGATTGTACCTTTCTGTACGTCACTATTCCAGGCAGTGGAATACCGACTGGCACGAAAGCTTCCTGTTCAATAGGCAATAATTCAAAATTGAAACCTGAAGAAGTAGCGACAGTGAGAGCGGTATCGTTCGGTGTGACATTCCAGATGGTACCGGTTGCGGGATTCCGAAATGCCCCGGCTTTTGGCTCGAGTTGTGAACGTGATAGCTTAACTATCGCAGGAGCGGTTGCAGGGTTCGATTGCAGCATTTCAGCCGGTGGTAGGAAGAGTTCGGCAACTTCATAGGCTAAACCCGTTGCGTCGATGGTTCCAAGATTAGCCAGGACGATGACGGTCAGATGCTCTTCGGGGAAGCGAGCGATCTCGGAGCGAAAGCCAAAGTAAGCACCACCGTGGCGAATGACATGATGGCCTCCGGCCTGGTCGTGGCGCAAGCCAAGCGCCCATTGTATGGTGTCGCCGTTGTTCAGAACAGTGCGGGTTTCGAGTTTGCGCATGAAGTCCGGGTCTTTATTGCCCAATTTGTTCTGATAGAAATTCTCGTCCCAAATGGCGAGATCGCCGACGTCGGAGAGAATCCCACCATCGCCAATGTTGGTGGCAATTGAGATTCCGCTCCAGTAGCCGCCATCGGGAAGGGGACCGTAGTTACCAGCGCGGTGTTTTACGACGCGATAGGGATCGTCAAGAAAGAGGGCGTTGTTCATGCCCAGGGGAGTAAGGATATTCTCCTCCGCGAATCGGGCGAGCGGCATCTCGCTGACGCGACGAACGACTTCGGCAAGCAGAAGAAAGCCGGAGTTGCTGTAGAGATGCTGATCGCCGGGAGGGAAATTCAGTTCGCTCTGGCTATAAATGAGTTTAAGATAATCTTCATCAGGGTAGTTGTTACCAATTGGCATGCCTTTAAGCGTCATCAAGTCGAAGTAGTCGCGTATACCCGAGGTGTGTTGGGCTAGATGACGCAGAGTGAGTTTCCACGGATACTGCGGAAATTCAGGGATGTACTTGTGGAGATCGTCGTCGAGCGAAAGTTTGCCTTGCTCTTCGAGGAGCAGAATGCTTGTCACAGTGAACTGCTTGGTATTAGATCCGATGTCAAAGAGGGTGTTGGTAGTTATGGGCACGTCATTATTGAGATCCGCTAATCCGTAGCCTTTGGCGAAGACCGTCTGGCCGTCTTTGACAACAGCGATCGCACAGCCGGGGCTGCCGAATGCGGTATACGGAGCGCAAAGCCAATCGATTGCGGTAAACTGCGTAGCTGCTTCAGCGGGCTGTAGCGTCACTGCGAAGAAAGCAAACAGTAGGAACAGTGCTTTGAAGATCATGCTCGTAACCTCTCTCGGAATCGTTAGCAGTATTAGGTAAGCAATTACCTAAATAATCTGATTGAGAGGTAATACGAAAGTGGGAGTATGAAGTTTCGAAATAATCAGGCGGGCATGTCTCATCGCCGCGCTTGATCGTATGTTATTCCGTGTTCGAGGTAGAACTTCAGCAGGGTGAGAGCCTCACCCCAACCAGTGGCGCATTCGAGAATCATGGCGCGGCCATCGGGAGTGTTGGGGTAGCCGTCTTCGGTCACGGTTACTACTGTCGCACTTTCCTGCAACGTCATTTCAAACGTGATTATGGTCGGGTGATCTTTGCCGACAGGATACCATTCAAATACAAAGCGGTTTGGGCGATCGACGCGATGGACCTTGCCTTCGGCGTTGACAGTGTATTGTTGCGGTCCCCAGTCTTTCCAACGGAAGACGATCCTGCCACCCGGTCTTGGGTCGATCTCGGTATCGTGGGTGAAAAAGGCGTTCCAGCCTGATCCGGTAGAGATAGTGTCGAAGACTTTTTCTGGGGAGACGTAGATCAGGCACTGGTGCCGAATCGCTTTGTCAAACATTTCCGACATCGGGATCTCCTTTCGCGGGATGATTAGAGGTTGCCAGAAAGGTAGGGAATAGTAAGTCATGCCGCACGAAATTCTTGCGGAGCGAGTTTTAACAGGATTTGATTGGACATCCATAAATCACAGGAGGTATTCATTATGCACCTTATTCCCGATGTATGGCCGACCTTGGCCTGCGCGTTATTCTATTTTGTTTTCGGCGGCGCTTGGTACGCCGGAATTTTGGGTAAACAGTGGCAAGCTGGATTGGCACTATCACCGACGGGGTTGGAACAACTAAAGAAAAACTTCCCCATGTCACTGGTCATGCACTTTTTCAGCGGGTTATTTACCGCCTATGTCATCGGTCGGATTGTGTACGCCGTGAACAGTGCGACGTTCATGGAGGGATTGGTAATCGGCTTGTGGTGCTGGGTGGGATTTGCGTTTACGGTTTGCATGAATGCACTGATGTTTGAAAATCGCGCCAAGAGCGTCTTTTGGATCAATTTTTCGTTTTATCTAACTGCCTATGCAGTCATCGGCGGGGTGATGGCGATCTGGCGCTGAAAGGTCACATATATGCCGCAGGGCGACCAGCGGGTCGCCCATGCAATGCATTGTAAGGTTACTGTTTTGATGCCAAGTTAAACTTAATCCAGAACTCCTTCTTGCTCATTTCGCGCATTCCTCCGGGTCTCCCTTGACCGCCTCCGGGTCCGCCTCCGGAGCCCATTCCCCCACCCATACCTCCGCCGGGAGGTGGACCGCCCATACCACCACCGGGGCCATCGCCGTCGGGTGGGCGCATCTGTTCACGCATACGTTTCTTGTCAGCGTCTGACATATATCCAATTTCGACTCCGAGCATTGTGTTTGATCCCGCCTTCGGTTTCAGACCATATCCGGAGTCGGACGCGGAGAGAATGGGGATCTTGAACTCAACGGCGTAGATTTCTTTTCCGAATGTTGCAGCGGCAGCAGGACCGTCATCGCCCCTTGCTGAAATCTCGACGCTGCTCTTTTTTTCAATGACCGTAATCAATTTGCGCAGACGAGCCTGTTCTTCTTTCATCTTTTCGCGCGGTTCTTCCATCCCGGAGTCCGCCGGGAATCCGGCCGGCATTTTTCGTTCGGTGGTGGAGAGTCGTCCGGCGCGATAACGGAGGCCGTAATCACGTTTCTTCTTCCCATCGCCGTTTAGCCAGACAACTACGCCGGCTCGCTCCAACTGCATAATAGTCGCTTCGTTCTTGGAAATGATCATCAGGTAGATCGCCGCCGAATCATTGGTAACTGCGATGGCTGTCTTGTCCTCATCGAAGTAATTGAATGGGGTGTCGCGCCATTCGTCGCCATCGCCGTCGATGGTAGGGGGAGTGGGTAGCCATACGGATTTGACATCTTCAGCGAGCGAGATTGAACAAAGCGGCAAGGTCAGTAGCAGGAATAGGACTTTCAGCATTGGAACAGACTCCTC
>CAUJJY010000057.1 GCA_963205155.1 Candidatus Zixiibacteriota bacterium
GTTGGTGATGAGGCAGGTTTTAACACCGGCCTTAACGAAGCGTTCGGAGATTTCGCGCCAGTCTTTACGCATCAAGTGTTCCCCGCCGGAGATGGCGATGACTTCGGTGCCAAGGCCGATCAGTTCGTCAGCCAAGCGGAGCGCTTCATCGGTCGTGAGTTCATCGGGACGTTGTTTACCGGCCGAGGTCCCGCAGTGGATGCAACGCATGTTGCAAGCAAAGGTAATTTCCCAGACGACGGATTGGGGGTACATACGGAACTCGGTCATACTTGCTCCTTGGCGGTAGTTTTCATTCGTTGTTGGCGTGAGCAGGCGATGATTTCCAACATCGGAATCAGATTGTGCCGCCAGCCCTGGCAGAGTTGGTCTTCAGTGAAGTTGCGATCGGCCCGCTGCGATGGACAGCCGCCGAGACAAAGAGGCAAGATGCTGCAACTCCGGCATTTGTTGCTATCGAAGGCGTCGAAATCAAAAAGACGCGTGAAATTCGGATGCTGGTAGTCGATTGGTGCGGTGATATTGCCCATAGCGCGATCGGGATCGCCCGCGTAGTTGAAGCAGCGATACAGGTAACCTTCATGGTCGATTACAAACGCATTAACTCGCTGTGCCAAGCAGAACACGGCAATTGGCGACGGTAATTTTTCAATCCGGAAGCCGTGTTGCAGCAAGAGCCGGAAGTATTCAATCTCGACCTCGGAAAAATCAACCGAGCTGTAACAATTGTCTGCAATATTTGCGCAAACCGTGGTTGCCGGTTCAAGCTGGCCGAAGTAGATGCTTAGCTTCTGCTCCAAGCCGGCCGCCTTCAACTCCAGCAGAAGCTCTTCTATCGCAGGCTCATCAAGCACCTTGTCAATATTGACGCGGAGACTGATAAGAAGTTTTGTCGACGCGTATTGGATATTTTCGAGAATCTTGTGGAAGCTATCTTTGCCGTTCTTCAGTGCCCGACGACGGTTATGAATTCGCGCCGGACCGTCCAGGGTCACCTGTATGGCGGAAACCTTGAGGTCTACGAGCTTGTCAACGACTTCAGGCGTTAACATGTACCCGTTGGTAATCATGGTTGCAGTATACATGAAGTCCTTGCGCTGCTTCATTTCCAGCAATCGTGCGGTTATATCTTCGATCACGTCCAGCGCCAAGAGCGGTTCGCCGCCATACCAGCAGATATCGACACGGCTAAGGGAGTTAGCCTTATTCTCGATGTAATCGATTATCGCCGACTTTATCTCGGCCGACATTTTGCCTTTTTTGTTGCTCTCGAAACAGTACTCGCAAGCCATATTACACGCCATTGTCGGAGCGATAACCAATCCGAGAGAGGTCGTGTCGAAGCGTTCCAAATGATGTTGGAACTTGACCAACTCCGTCTCTTCCCTGCCATCGGGGTAGGCGAAACGTCCAAATTCGAGTTGGGTGAGCAACTTCGATTCGGAGTCAGAGAGCGTTGAAGATCCGTTGGATTGAGCCAGCTTTATTGCGAGATTCTGATAGGCTTCGTAGTTTTCAGCCGTCATTACTGCGACGGCGCCTGAACGGGCATTGAAGGCAAGGTAGTTGCCATTTCGCCAAGGCTGGAAGTGGTTGTAGCGCGAGATCTTTGCCATGTTGCGTCTCCCGGTGCGGATGATCGATCGAGCGTGGAGGGAGCAACTGGCTCCCTCCATACTCTTCACCGAAAGTTATTCGGTTTCCGTTGGAACGCCATACAGCGGCTTGATCTGGCAAACGCCAGTGCATCTAAAGAAGCACTTGGTGGTGCAGGCTTCAACCGTGGGTTCCATGGGGTCGATCAAATAAATCATCCGACTCCCTCCTGTTAGAACGTAAGATGTGAGTTATGTGAGCAAAATACTCACCCGTATCAACAAAACGCGGATACGTCAAATTAGCAAAAGCCCCGGCAATTGACTTGGTCAGAAAGCGATAAGAATCAGGGAGAAATTCACCGTTTGCGAGAGAGAATCGATAGGTTTGCTGATTGAGAAAGTCTTCGCGACAGACAGAATACGACTGTGAGGACGCCATGATGCACCTATCCGACTACAAACCCTGAGTTTGTTGGCGATTATTATTGCAAATGAATACCAAACTTGGACGATATTGTCAAGTACTTTTTTTCACAAACTTCGACTTTAATGATGTATATTGACTCGATTGACCACGATGGTCAGGATTGTCAAAGTTTGATCGAAGAAATCGATGTCGAGGTTAGGACAAGGGTTGTTCAGGGGTGTGTCGCCGATGACGGAGTGCCGACTTTCCAGAAGGCGGTATAAGTTACACCGTCGTGCCATTGGCGATCCTCGGAGGTCCAGCGGTTGCCGGTAGCCGCCACCAATCTTCGGACCTCGATGTTGCGGTCATCCTGGGATAAGGCGCTGAACGAAAGGCGTTCCTCTTCAGTCCAAGAGCGGCCGTTCGCTGCGAAGAAGAGATCATGGAAGCTATAGCAGCAATTTTCACTCATAAGCAGATGTTCCTTCCTGTAGATTATACGTCTTGGCCAGCCATTGGGCCAATGTAAATAGCAGATGAGCGCACTGATTCACCTTGCGTTTCGGCAAGGTGCGAATAAAATTGACAAAGAACATGAATGATTTAGAGATGCATGGATAAGATAACGGTTCTCGGATTAGCGGCTGGCGCATTAACGACGTTTTCCTTTGTCCCGCAGTTGGTTAAGATCGTTCGCTCGAAATCGACTCACGATATCTCGCTGGCGATGTATATCGTCATTAGTACAGGAATATTGTTGTGGCTCATTTATGGGTTGATAATCAGTGATATTCCGGTAATCGTTGCGAACGCGGTCGCACTTTTTATTACGATTGCGATCTTGTCGCTGAAGATTCGGTACCACTAATATTAGACATCAATAACCAATTCCGTTTCCGGACGTTTCGAAAAGTATGAAACGGGAAGGCATAAGGTCGGTCGTTTATTGCGGCCGCTTGTACGCTCTGAAGGAAGGCACGGTTGCCGGAAGCGAGGTCGTCTATTGGATGAGCCGCGACCAGCGCCTGCATGACAACTGGGCGCTATTGTATGCCCAGGAGATTGCACTCGAGCGGAAGTTACCGCTGACGATCGTGTTCTGTTTACAGCCGGACTTTCTGCAGGCAACCTTGCGGCAATATGAGTTCTTGCTCAAAGGGTTGGAGCAAATCGAAAGGGGCTGTACGAAACTCTGGATCAAGTTCAGACTACTCATAGGCGACCCGATCGACCAATTGCCCAAGTATGTTGCTGATTGTGGTGCGGCAGTTGTAGTGACGGACTTTACGGCGCTAAAGATAAATCGTGAATGGAAAAAGGGGATGGCGGACAGATTGACCATTCCGCTCATCGAAGTTGATGCGCACAATGTTGTTCCGTGTCGGGTGGCGTCCGAAAAACTCGAATTTGCAGCCTACACCATTAGGCCGAAGATCCGGAAATTACTACCGGAGTACCTGACCGAATTTCACAAGATGAAGAAACATCCCTTCGCCCCAGTCGCTTTGGCGTCACCAACGAATTGGGACGTTGCGCGAAAGTCGCTCAAGATTGATCGATCGGTTGGGGAGGTGGCAGGATTTGATTCTGGCGAGACAGCGGCTATGAAAGTGATGGACCATTTTCTGAAGTCGAAGTTGCGCCAATATGACACCGATCGCAATTTGCCGCCGGTAGATGGGCAGTCTAATCTCTCGCCATACCTGCATTTCGGGCAGATATCGTCGCAGCGGGTGGCGTTAGAAGCCCAGAGATTCGATCAGAATCTTACAGCGCAAGAGGCATTCCTGGAAGAGTTGATAGTCCGGCGGGAGTTGGCGGATAATTACTGTCACTACAATGAGAGCTACGACGCATTTGACGGGTTTCATCCGTGGGCGCAGAAGACACTCAACGAGCACCGAGCTGACGTGCGGGAGTATATCTATTCGCGCGACGAATTTGAATCGGCACAAACCCACGATGAACTTTGGAATGCCGCACAGCTGGAGATGGTGACGACCGGCAAAATGCACGGTTACATGCGCATGTACTGGGCAAAGAAGATTCTCGAATGGTCACCAACGCCGGAGGAGGCGCTGGCGACAGCGATATATCTAAACGATCGCTACGAATTAGATGGACGCGACCCGAACGGCTATACGGGAATTGCCTGGAGCATCGGAGGCGTTCACGATCGCCCGTGGGCGACTCGTCCGATATTCGGGATGATCAGATACATGAGTTATGATGGTTGTAAGCGCAAGTTTGATGTAAAAGCGTATATCGCCAAACACAGCAAACAGGGGCAGCTTCTGTGAAGACTTATCTTCTCCATGCCGAACAATTCGTTGCCAAGCCGCTGGAGGAAGTATTCGCTTTCTTCGAGCGTCCGGAGAATCTTGCGCGGATCACCCCGGAATCATTGGGTTTTGTGATCATGACACCCTCGCCAATTGAGATGAAGGTCGGTACGCTAATTGACTACACAATCAAGGTGATGGGACTGCGGATGCGGTGGACGACACTAATCAGTGGCTATGATCCGCCACACAGATTTGTTGATGAGCAACTGCGCGGACCTTACAGCTTCTGGCATCATACCCACACATTCGCGGCAGTTGAAGGCGGGACAAAGATCCTCGACGACGTTCGTTATGCGTTGCCCTTCGGGATCTTTGGAAGGATAGCTCACGTGCTGCTGGTGAGACGCGATCTTGAGCAGATCTTCAAACACCGCGAGAAAATAATCGCCCATTTGTTCAAATAGCATTTAATCACCACTCGAAGTCCATCGCACTGCCACTCCAACTTGTGAAAAAAATCTCTATTAACAGCAGGTCTAATGCCGTAATCTTTTGAGATGGACGCCCTGATGTTATCCCGCATCCAGTTTGGATTAACAATTGGTTTTCATTACATCTTTCCTCCCTTGAGCGTCGGATTGGGATTACTTCTGGTGTTCATGGAGGGGATGTACCTCAAGACTAAGAATCCACTTTATCATCAGATGACCCGGTTCTGGGTCAGAGTCTTCGGATTGATATTTGCACTCGGCGTGGCGACGGGAATCGTGATGGAATTCCAGTTTGGCACTAACTGGTCGACCTATTCGCGTTACGTCGGCGACGTGTTTGGCAGTGCATTGGCAGCAGAAGGGATCTTCGCGTTTTTCCTCGAGTCGGGTTTTCTGGCGATTTTGCTGTTCGGCTGGAATCGCGTGAGTCCAACAATGCACTTTGTTTCGACAATTCTGGTTTGCCTGGGAGCGCACTTCAGCGCGGTCTGGATTGTTGTCGCTAATTCTTGGCAACAGACGCCGGCGGGGCATCATATTGTTGGAGAGGGTTTGAGTGCCAGGGCAGAGATAGTGGATTTTTGGGCGATGGTTTTTAATCCGTCCAGTGTTGATAGAATCTGGCACGTGTATATGGGCTGTTGGCAGGCGGGGGCGTTCTTTGTCTTGAGTGTTGGTGCCTACTACTTGATCAAGAAGCGACATCTGGATTTTGCCAAGGCATCGATGAAGATTGCACTGGTGCTGGCGGCTGTCGCTTCAATGCTGCAACTCGTGTCAGGTCACTCGAGCGCTGTCGGTGTGGCGGAGAATCAACCCGCTAAGATGGCGGCCTACGAGGGGCACTATCCCGCCAATGAACCGGCGCCCCTGTATTTGTTTGGCTGGGTAAACGAGGAGCTGGAGCAGGTGCAGTTCGGTGTCGCGGTTCCGGGGTTGCTAAGCTACATGATTCACGGCGATTGGAATGAGCCGGTGACCGGACTTCGCGAGTTTCCACCGGACAAGCGTCCGCCGGTGAATGCTGTATTCCAGAGTTATCATGCGATGGTGGCGATTGGGTTTGGATTGATTGCGGTCTCATGGTTGGGACTTTGGTTTTGGTGGCAGAAAAAACTATTCGATACGGGCTGGATGTTGAAAGCGTTTGTGATTTCGGTGCTCGGTCCGCAACTGGCGAATCAACTGGGGTGGTTCTCTGCAGAAGTTGGCCGGCAGCCGTACATTGTTTACAATTTACTGAAGACCGAAGATGGTATTTCAAAAGTAGTCACGAGCGGCGAGGTGATTACTTCGCTGATTATGTTCGGGGCGATCTACCTGCTGTTGTTTATCCTATTCATTTATCTGCTCAACGAGAAGATTCAGCACGGTCCGGCGGCGGAAGATTTAGCAATAAAGAGGCGGGCTTGATATGAGTCTTGATCTCAACACGATCTGGTTCATACTGATTGGCGTGCTGTTCACCGGTTACGCGATCCTCGACGGGTTTGATTTGGGAGTTGGTGCGCTGCACCTGTTTACCAGGACAGACCTTGAACGACGGACGTTCCTGAATGCAATCGGCCCGGTTTGGGATGGCAACGAAGTGTGGTTGGTCACCGCAGGAGGCGCGCTGTTTGCGGCGTTTCCCGAAGTGTACGCCACCGCATTTTCCGGATTTTACCTGGCGTTGATGCTGCTATTGTTCTGTCTGATATTCCGCGCCGTTGCTATCGAGTTTCGCAGTAAGCAGGAAATGGCGTGGTGGCGGCGGATGTGGGATGTTTCGTTCTTTGTGTCGAGCGTGCTGGCCTCATTCCTGATCGGGGTGGCATTGGGGAACATTGGAATCGGGATCCCGCTGGACAGCAATCACGAATTCACCGGGACATTTCTTGGTTTGCTTAATCCGTATGCAATTCTGGTAGGTGTGACCACTGTGTCGTTGTTCATGATGCATGGTGCGATTTATGTGGTGATGAAGACGGAAGGCGAGCTTCACGACAAGGTGCGCGGCTGGGTTAACAATGCGATCATCTTTTTCATCATCTGTTATGCCACAACGACAATGGCGACTTTGCTGTATGTGCCGCAGATGGCCAACGTTATCAAGGACCATCCGGTGCTGTTCTTAGTCCCGCTGCTGAATATGTTGGCTATCGCTAATATTCCGCGCGAGATTCACCATGGTCGCGACTGGCGTGCTTTCGTGTCGTCGAGCTTTGCGATTGTGTTCTTAATGGCTCTGTTTGGAATCGGAATGTTTCCGAATATGATATTCTCCAATCCCATCGCCGAGAATAGCCTCAATATCTACAATGCGGCCTCGTCGGCGAAGACTCTGAAGATAATGCTGATCATTGCGACGCTGGGCGTGCCGGCGGTCTTGGCATACACGATCAGTATCTATTGGATATTTAGGGGCAAGGTGAAATTGGATTCGACCAGCTACTAGTAATGACGCGCCCCTCTCAATGACTGAAAGGGGCGGCCAAGAGTCTATAACGAAAATCCAAAGACCAAAAAGGCTTGTTCGGCATTCGGGTTGACGATGACTTGCCCGAATACGGGAAGAGAGAACTTGTCGGTGAATTCGATCGAGCGACTAACCTTGGCTCCGAGATTGATGATCGCGAAGTCGTCGCTGCCATAGTAGCCGGGATTCTTCTTGCTACCGCTGGTGGCGCCGATGGTCAAACCGAGAGTTGATTCACCAAGGGCGGCATTGTAATCGAGCTGAAAGTACTTATTCAATCCCTCATCGTTATAGACATTGACGTAGGCCGAAAAGACGAGCGGCAGCTTTTCCGGACCGGAGATCACTGCACCAAGTTCGATGGTGTGAGCGCCAGCACCATCAGGGTCGTCCCAGTTGTTATAGTTGAACAACTCCAACTCCTGACCTGGGAAAAAGTAGTCAGTTACAACACCCGTGATGGTGACCGAATTCGGTACCTGATAGGAGTAGCTCGCCCACGTGTCAATCTCTTCGAAATTTGTCGAATAGGAACCCCAGAAACCGACATTGAGACCCTGATAAGTAGCAGTCAGCGCCGGTTGAATTGCTGCGGCGGCGCCAAAGTCAGAGCCGCGCCAGTTGTAACGGCTGGCGAAGGTTGCGCCAGCTGTGAGCGAAACCGATCCTTCGGCAAGGGCTGGAGAAATGCCGAGCAATGAAACGAATAGTAAAATTGTTCCGACCATTCGGAAATTGATGATTTGCATTCGCTGTACTCCTTGTATGGTGCTTCTCCGTTCAAAAGCGATCAATCGAAAATCTGATTACCTGCAACAGACAAAATACATTTCACAGAGACCGATGCTTCATAAAACCAATCTCCCATCAGGTGATATCTTCGTAAGCGACCTCGCCGTGCAGAGAAACATCGAGAGTGCTTTCTTCATCGGTACTGGTGCGAACCGGAGTGAACAGGTTGATCACCCACAGCATACCGTAAGTAAAGCCGAAGGCGTATATCGACGAGACGAGGATAGCGACCATTTGCTTAACGAAGAAGTGAGTACCTCCGTGGAACAGTCCGTTAGCTCCGGCAGCGTTCACAGCAGTTGTCCCGAGCAGACCAAGCATGATGATTCCCAGCAATCCGCCGACGCCGTGGACGCCCCAGACATCAAGGGCGTCATCCCAATGTAGTTTGTTCTTTAGTGCGACCGCGCCGTAGCATACGATGCCTGCGACGATTCCGATGATGACCGCGCTGGTGGTCGTTACGAAACCTGCTGCCGGTGTAATTGTTGCCAGCCCGGCGACAGCGCCAGTCAGCAAGCCTACCAATTTCGGTTTTTTCTCAAGCCGCCAAGCAAGGAAGAGCCAAGTAGCGGCAGCGAATGATGCGGCAATGTCGGTATTGAGGAAAGCGAGCGCCGTTACCGTGTCGACCTGCAATTCGCTGCCGGCATTGAATCCATACCACCCAAACCAGAGAAGTCCGGTACCGAGTGCGACCAGCGGGATACTGTGGGGGACGCTGTCGGCGATTCTACGTCGGCCGACGTAAAGCACAGATGCCAAGGCTGCGAATCCGGCGATGTTGTGCACGGCAATGCCACCGGCGAAGTCGAGGACTCCCCACTTAGCCAATATACCACCGCCCCAGATCATATGGACAAACGGAAAGTACACTAACAGCAGCCAGGCGACGAGAAACGCCAGATAGGCGGGGAAACGGACACGATTCGCGAAGGCGCCGGTAATCAGTGCCGGCGTGATGATGGCAAACATCATCTGGTAAGCGATGAAGACATAGAGTGGTATTCTCCCCGCACCGTAAGGCGTCATCGGATCGATACCCATGAAGAAAGCTTGATCGAGGTTTCCGATGACGCCGCCTTCGCCGCCGGAGAAGCAAAGTGAATAGCCACAGATCCACCAGATGACGGTTGTCACGCCCATCGAAACGAAACTCTGGATCATGATCGACAACACGTTTTTGCGCCCGACCAATCCGCCGTAGAAAAACGCCAGTCCCGGAGTCATTAACATCACGAGGCTGGTGGCTACCAACATGAAGCCGGTATTTCCAGTATCAAACATACACTACCTCCACCGAGAGTTGAAATCGCACCGACAATCCGGTGCTCACTGGCAGAGAATGAACGTGGAATATCTTATCTACACAACTGGGCAGAGCCTGATTATGTCCTTCGCAATTCCTTAGCGATGGTGAAAGGAGGAGATAAGTTCGATTACGTCGTGATGGCTTTAGTTGAGCTGGGTGAGGCCTTCGCGGATGGCGTATTTGGTGAGTTCGGCGATACTGTGCAAGTTGAGCTTGTCCATAACTTGTTTCCGGTGCGATTCGATTGTTTTGGAACTGACATTTAGCTGCGAGGCGATTTCCTTGGTGGACTTGCCTTCGGCAAGCAACTGGAGTACTTCGCGCTCACGGGCACTTAGAATGGCGAAGGCTGACGAATCAGCGCCGCGGGCGAGACTGATGTAGTCATTGATCACAATATCAGCGATCCGAGTACTTAGATAGATCTTATCGGCCATGCAGTCACGGATTGCGGAAAGGACTTCATCAAAGGCGGAATCTTTGAGGAGATAACCGCGCGCACCGGAGCGCAGGGCTTCAGTGATGTAGCGGCGATCGGAGTGCATTGAAAGCATGATGATTTTGATGGTCGGGTTTTCGGCAATGATCTTACGAGTGGCTTCAATGCCATTTAAATCCGGCATAGATACATCCATGAAGACAATATCCGGCCGCAGGTCGATCGCGAGTTTCACTGCCGACGGTCCATCACTTGCTTCGCCAGCTATCTCAATGGACTTGTGAGACTGCAGCATCGATCGTAAACCGTCCCGAAAGAGCTTGTGATCGTCGGCGAGTACCAGTCGGATTTTCATTGCTGCCTCGTTTCTGGTGCAAAGGGAATTTTCAAGATCAGCCGCGCGCCACGACCGGGAGCTGAATCAATCAGAATTGAGCCGCCAAGATGCGTCAAGCGTTCGCGGATGGAAAACAGCCCGAAGCCGCCGTCGATGGAAGCGGAATCGGCTTGGCGCGGGGTAAAGCCGATGCCGTCATCCTCCGCTGTTATTTCGAGGTTGTTGGCGGCAAGTCCAAGCTTGATCTGTACACGATTTGCCTTGGCGTGTTTAACCGCATTGGTGAGAATTTCCTGCACGGAGCGGAAGGCAAATACTTCAATCTCTTCGGGCAATCTTCCAATGTTCCGCGGAATTATTGTCTCCACCTGAAAGTGGTGCTTCTTGATGAACTGCTCGGCGAGCCAATCAAGTGAGGCACCCAAGCCAAGTTCATAGAGCACAGGAGGACTAATCTGAAAAGTGAGTGTTCGCGTGTACTGGATTGTTTGATCGAGGAGAGCCAGAATTTCCGAAGTGCTTTCTTCGAATCCGCAGAAGACAGTCTCACCCCTAAAGCCCGAGACTTTCATTCGGATGAACGCCAACGCCTGTCCAATATGGTCGTGAAGATCGGAGGCAATAGCCCGGCGATCTCTCGCTTCAGAGAGTGAAAGCTCGGCCGCCAGTTTACGCAGTTGCTTCTGATAGGCGACGATCTCTTGTTGAGCGCGTTCGTGCTCCAGTATTTGCGATTGGAGAGCGGCGTTCGTTGTGCTCAATTCCAGAGTTCGCTCCTGCACCAGTCGTTCCAAATTGTCATTGGCCTTCTTGATCTCTTCAATTGCCAGCCGGTGTTGGAGATAGTTTCGGAGCATTTCTGCGAGAGATTCGATCAGTTCGCGTTCTTCGGCAAGGAACGGTCCTTCGACAGAGTCCGGTCGTTCTTCGAGGTACACGACTTCAATCGATCCGGGTTCGCCGCCGATGATCTGTATCTCTGCGGACATCATCCACGGGCTACCGCGAAATTCCGGAGTTTTGATATCCAATCCGCCGATACTGATTCGCGCCGCCGTAACTTCCGGATACTGCCAGGCAGGCGGAAGCAAGACTACGACCTCGGCTAACAAGTCAGCTATTGGTCGAGAATCATCTTGCATCAGGCGCGCCGTTTTATGGAGGGCGGTGAGTTCTTTCGTTCGCTCGCGGAGAAAGAACTGTAGTTGGTTTGGTGAATCACTGAAGCGCATAATCAATCCCGGTGGATCATCTTGTCTTTCGTTTTAAGTACGGTCGATTATGTCTTCCCTTCGCAGGAGACAAAAAAACGGGCGCTACGCATACGTAGCGCCCGTGGGTAACCGATTAAGCTTTAGCTTTGCTCGGTTGATTCGGTTGATCGGCTGCTGCGCGGCCGGCTTCAGCGGTTGCCAAAGCTGCCATGACAACGACCTGGTCAACGTCGTTACTGCGATGCAGAACATGAACCGGCTTTTTCATGCCCATCAGGATCGGCCCGATGGCTTCTGCGCCGCCAAGTTTGATCATCAGTTTATATGCGATATTCGCGGATTGCAGATCCGGGAATATGAAAACATTGGCTTGATCCTGCAGTTTGCTGAACGGGAAATTGGAGCGCAGGATATTGATATCGGTCGCGCTATCAGCCTGCATTTCGCCTTCGACGATCATGTCCGGATATTCGCGATGCAGTATTGCAACAGCATCTTGGACCTTGGAAACCAGCGGATGCTTGACCGAACCGAAGTTCGAGAAGGAAAGCAGAGCGATCTTCGGCGCGATGCCAAAGCGGCGGGCGGCTTCGGCACAGCAAAGAGTAATCTCGACAAGTTGTTCAGCGGTCGGGGTAATATTTACCGTCGTGTCGCTGAAGAAGTAGAGCTTGTTTTTGATGATTAGAACAAACAAGCCGCTGACAATTGAGAGGTCATCGCGCTTGCCGATAATCTCGAGCGCCGGGCGGATGGTTTCGGGATACTGCTGGGTAACGCCGGCCAGGAAGGCATCGCCATCGCCCATGTGAACCATCATGGCTCCAAAGTAGTTCGGGTTGCGCATGATGAACTTGGCATCATCGAGGGTGACGCCCTTCTTGTGACGAAGACGGAAGAACTCCTTGACGTACTTGTCATAATTGGGCGATGAATGCGGATGAATGATTTCAATTCCAGCCAAGTCGATATCGTTTTCGGTCGCAACCTGGCGGACTTCGGTGTCCTTGCCGAGCACGATTGGCTGTGCAAATCCCTCGTGATTGACAATCATAGCAGCACGAAGAATCCGGGGAGAGGTGCCTTCACTGAAGACAACGCGCTTCGGCGATTTCTTGGCGCGATCAATCAACATGGTGCGAATCTCGCGGCCCATGCCGAGGCGATGTTCGAGTTCGTGTTTGTACTCTTCGATGTCGACGGTTTTGCGAGCAACGCCGGAATCCATAGCGGCCTTGGCCACTGCGGAAGCTTCCCAAATCAGGACGCGTGGATCAAACGGCTTGGGAATGATGTATTCGCGGCTGAATTTGAAGCTGGTGACGCCATAGGCGCGCGCCACTGAATCGGGCACGTCTTCTTTGGCAAGGCTGGCGAGTGCTTTGCAAGCTGCAATCTTCATCTGTTCGTTGATCGCCGAGGCGCCAACGTCGAGAGCGCCGCGGAAGATGAATGGGAAGCCGAGCACGTTGTTGACCTGATTGGGATAGTCGGAGCGGCCGGTAGCCATAATCAGGTCTTTCCGTACGGAGACGGCATCGGGATAATTGATTTCCGGATCGGGATTGGCCATGGCGAAGATGATAGGATCTTTCGCCATTGACCTGACCATATCTTTCGTCACGACATCTTTTGCCGACACACCGACGAAAACGTCAGCGTCTTTCATAGCGGCTTCCAGTGTGTGGAGGTCGGTCTTGCGGACGAACTGCTGTTTGTACTTATTCCATTTGTCGTCGCGGCCTTCGTACATTACGCCTTTGGAGTCGACCATCAGGACATTTTCCAGCTTGACTCCAAGAGAAAGATAGAGTTTCGCACACGCGATTCCGGCAGCACCGGCACCCGAGAATACAACACGGATCTTGGAGATGTCCTTACCGGCGAGTTCGAGTGCGTTGAGCAGAGCTGCGGCAGAAATTATTGCCGTGCCGTGCTGGTCATCGTGAAAGACCGGAATTCCGAGAGTCCTCTTGAGTTCTTCTTCGATTTGGAAGCACTCGGGAGCTTTGATGTCTTCGAGATTGATTCCGCCAAATGTCGGTTCGAGAATCTGGCAAGTGCGAATGACTTCTAATGGGTCGTGCGTGTTCAGTTCGATGTCAAAGACATCGATGTCGGCGAATCTTTTGAATAGGACGCCTTTGCCTTCCATGACCGGCTTGCCGGCGAGAGCGCCGATGTCTCCGAGACCGAGAACAGCGGTGCCGTTGCTGATGACGGCAACAAGATTTCCTTTTGCTGTGTACAGGTAGGCATCAGAGGGATTCTTTTCAATCTCCAAGCATGGTATGGCCACACCTGGGGTGTAAGCCAGCGCTAAATCTCTTTGGGTAACGCAGGGCTTGGTCGGAGTGACCTCGATCTTACCTTTACGGCCCATCGAATGATATTGGAGGGCCTCTTCTTTCTTAATCATAACTACAACTCCCGTTGCGGGTTTATTTAATAACCGGAATATAGTATTCTTTTGCGGCACAGCCACAATAATTTCAAAGGTTATGGCTAAATTTTGTGCAAAATTTCACAATCTCCGGCGCGTTACTTAGATAGGAAAAACTGTTGCGGGCAAGCGTTTTAGTGTGCATTTTGTGGTTTAATCAATCGCCATAACCTGGGAGACTTAGTGACAAAGACCGCACAATCCGGTCAAAACCCGAGCAAAGATATTCAAGTTCTGTCAGACATCAAGGGCAACTTTGGTGGAGACTTCCCGAACCAGAAGTTAGAACTGCTTGGCAGGCTGGTCGACGCCAAAGTGCCGAAAGCTTCGTTGCTGTTGAGTTATCACGAATCACTTTGCTACCTGCGGGCCTACCCCGACAATCCGAAGATCCTCTCTGCAGTCGAATCGGAGTTGGAGAGCTTCGTTGGTCGGGTTGAGTCTCTGACCAAGTCGGAACGTGAGACTCTCGACGAAAGCGGAATAGTCGGGACAAAACTGAGTCATCCGTATGCGTATTTCATGACCAAGTGGCTCTTGAAGAAGTATCCCAAGTCGGTGAATATTGATTGGGAGAGCTATCAACAACTGGAGAACGACCCGATACTCGACTTGATGCCGGAGTTGCTGACCTATTGTGAGAATGATGCCGTCGATGATCCCTTTGTGCCAACCACCGACATAATTGATGCCGAGACTAACGTTCGCGGAATCAACCGGCTTGAGTGGTTCATGCAGATATTCGAGCGCTTGTCGAAAGATGAGCGGCTTAAGCGGTTGCTTTTCGACAAGATGGATATGCCTTTGACGATTGATATCGGCAATCAGCCATTTGCGCGCACCAATGTCAAATTACCGGTAGGCGAGATCTATTACCAGAAGCAGCCGCTGGAGAAAGAATATCCAGATGTCCGGAAAGTCTCGCGAAAGTCAGATCTCAAACCGAAGTTACTTGCAAAAACTGAAGCGCAGATGATCGTCGATATGCACAAGATGACAATGATCATGCGCCATCGCGAGTTGTGGCCATTGACTTTCGCCAATCTTGAGGATGTACACGCGACGGCGATCGGACGCGGAATGACGATGTACATTATTGGAATGCAGCCTGAGTGGCGGTTACCGCTGGAGTCGAACTATGCTGCGCTGTTGGTGCGTAACGGCGTGCCGATCGGGTACGGGATTGGTGCAATGGTCTTTGAGCGGATCGAGATTGCCATTAATATTTTTGAGACATTTCGCCGGAGCGAGGCAGGATTCATCTTTGGGAAATTCACCCAATTGTTCAATCAGATGTTCGGCTGCAGTTATCTGCTGATCCGCAGGTATCAAGTCGGGTACGACAATCCGGAAGGGTTGGATTCGGGGGCGTATTGGTTTTACTACAAATTGGGATTCCGTTCGATTGACGAGGATATGCGTAAGTTGGCGGAGATTGAGGCAGCTAAAATTGCGGCAGACAAGAGCTATCGGACGCCGAAGTCAGTGCTCAAGGAACTAGCGGAATCGGATATGTGTCTGGATCTGAAGCGCCGGGGTGAGTTTACTGATCGCGATATCAGTTTGAGTAAGATTGCGCTCGCGCAGACACGGGTGATTGCTTCGTTGTTTGATGGGGATCGTAGCCGAGCGGAACGGGAGGCTCCAGAGCTTGCTCGGAGGACACTCGTATTGTCGTCAACTAAGGGTTGGACACCTGACGAAAGGTTATGGTTCAACCGTCTGGCTTTGTTCGCTCTCTCCCTCCCAAATCTGGAGGAGTGGGTAACCAGAGATAAGCAGAATCTCGTCAGTATAATGAAGGCTAAGGGTGCCGTGCGAGAGCAAGACTATGTTAAGTCGTTGCGGGAGCATCGTAAACTGATGGAAGGAATCAACGAATTGCTCGCGATTTGAGTGTTGATTTCCCGTCTATAAGTGTCAATTCTACTCACCTACTGATTGACAATGCACGCCAAATCGTTACATTGCACCGCCTAAATCGCAAGGCGGTTCTGCCGAAACAACAAATATACTGTTGGAACCCGCTCGTAGAATTTGTGTTAGAGTAGCTGTGCCAGAGGTAGATTGGCCAGGAGATAAGAATGAACCGATTGCACCTATATATGAGCAAGCTAATGAGACCAGAACCGACCGGTGGAAACGCCTCCATATCAGCTAAACCGCTGCCTTCGATAGTGTTGACACCATCGGCAGTCGCCGAAATTCGCCGCAGGATGTCGCTAAAGCCGGAGGACTCCGGAAAGATGCTGCGTCTGTGGGTCGAAGCCGGCGGATGTTCTGGACTCTCATATGAGATGGAATTTGCCTCCGAGCAAAAAGAATCGGATGTGAAGTTTGAATTCGACGGTCTGGTGGTATTGGTCGAGGGGCGTTCGATGTCATATATTAGTGGTATGACCCTGGACTATTCGGACAAGATGGTCAATGGCGGCTTTCAATTCTCCAATCCAAAAGCCAAACGTTCGTGTGGCTGCGGTACTTCATTTTCTGTATAATCACTGATGGAACTCCTCGAACTGAAAGACTTCTCCGAAGACGGGGTATTCTTTGAAGATGATTTCGACAAGCGATTCAAGGCATTTGACTGGACGAAGTTCAATGATAAGGCTGTTCGCATATCAGCGTGCGGAATTGAACAGATACCTGCCTGGGTCTACTTATTAATTGGAATAGAACTCTCCCGGCATGCGCGCAAGATTTTTTTTGGTGATTCCAGCCAGCCCAAGCGCATATTCAAGCGGGACGATCAAGACAAGGTGGATGAACAGGTAAGTCATGGGTTATAAGGTAACATTCCTGCCGCATAACGTCACAGTGGAAGCTGAAAAAGACGAAACGATTCTCGAAGTGGCGATGGCGAATGAGATTGAATTAGAACATAACTGCGGCGGCAACTGCTGCTGCACAACCTGCCATATCATTGTTCGCGAAGGCGAGCAGAATCTTTCGCCGATGGAAGAGGAAGAGGAAGACCGTCTCGAGGAGTGCGCCGAGTTGACGCCGACTTCGCGACTGGGATGCCAGTGCAAAGTTCACGGCGATGTCATGATCGAAATTCCGGAGCGCGATCCGTTCAAACTGGATGGACTTGAGGAATTAGAAGGTTACGGCAACGAGCTGTTGAGCAGCGAGCAGTGAAAAAAATCTACGATGTTGTCACCGTCGGGGCGGGTCCGATTGGATTATTCGCCTCGTTTTGCGCTGTGGACAAGAAACTAACCGCTGCGGTCGTTGATGCACTGCCTTACGTAGGCGGGCAGTTGACGGCACTTTATCCCCAAAAATTCATATTTGACGTAGCAGGCTTCCCAAAGGTAACAGCTTCCGAGTTAGTTGATCAGTTGTTTCGTCAAGTGACGCAGCACGAAGTGCCGGTGCTGGTCAATTTCAAAGTTGTCGAGATGGTGCGCGAGCCGGATGGCGAATACAAACTAACTGCTGAAGATGGCCGTTACGTGCATGCGAAGTACGTGTTGATAGCTGCCGGAGCAGGAATGATTTCGCCGCGCAAACTTGAGCTGGAGGACTCCGATCAATTCATCGGCAAGGGTTTCGAATATGTCGTTAAAAATGTAGAGGATTACCGCGACAAGCGAGTGCTGGTGATTGGCGGCGGCGACACTGCACTGGATTGGGCGAATTTCTTTACGGCGATGTCGCCCGAAGTAACACTGATTCATCGCAGCACGAAATTTGTCGGGTTTGAAGGATCATTGAAGCGGCTACAGAAGACAACCTGCCGCATCTTCACCGACACGAAAATTCTCGCTATCAAGGGTGACAAGCAAGTTACCGGTGCGACGGTTTCGAATATCAAAGACGGTACGGTAACGGAATTGGCGGTTGATCGCATTCTTGGCTGCATCGGATTTACCCCGAAGCTGGGATTCTTGAAAGATCACGGTTTTGAAATAGCCGATGGATCGATCCGGGCGGACAAATTCATGCGGACGAGCGTGGAAAATATTTATGCGATCGGCGATATCTCGAATCATCCGGGGCGGATAAAACTGATCTCGACCGGATTCGGCAATGTGCAGATTGCACTGAATCATATTGCTTCGTTGATACATGAAACGAGCGAGGATGAGACGCTGGCTTCGCTGGAGTCGAAGGTGGATCGGCCGGAGTTGTAGGGCCGCTTGCGCCCGTCCATCGCCAAGACGGCGGCTGAAATTAGCTTCACATTTCGAATCGGTGTATTATAATCTCCCGCAATGAAGATCATTCATTCTCCCAAACAGATGCAATCGACGATGCTGCGGCTCAAGCAGCAGGGGAAGAAGATTGCCTTCGTGCCGACGATGGGGGCGCTTCATCGGGGGCATATTGAGTTGGTCAAGCGGGCGAAG
>CAUJJY010000058.1 GCA_963205155.1 Candidatus Zixiibacteriota bacterium
GAGACGACAACCGGCCGGGTGATCTTCTTTCAGATCTTCCCGAAAGGTATGACCTTCTTCAATAAAGTGGCGACGAAGAAGAATCTTGAGGAATTGGTCCTGGCGGCACACGCCAAGCTCGGATCAGTTCGTACTGCCGATTTCCTCGACAAGCTCAAGACGCTCGGATTCGAATACGCTACTTTGGCGGGAATCACCGTCGGTATCGACGATCTGACGATTCCCAAGAAGAAGAAGGAGCTGGTAGCGCAGGCCGAAAAGGAAGTCGCCAAGATTTTGCGCGACTATGAGAAGGGTGTTATCACCAACAGCGAGCGTTACAATAAGGTTATCGATACCTGGACGCGGACGACGAACGAAGTCGCCGACGAGATGTTCCGCGGTCTGTCGCTGGAGCGCGAGGGATTCAATCCGGTCTACATGATGGCCGGGTCGGGCGCTCGTTCCTCCAAGGATCAGATTCGCCAGCTTGCCGGTATGCGCGGACTGATGGCTAAGCCGCAGAAGCGCATGACGGGTCAGGTCGGTGAAATTATTGAATCGCCGATCATCGCGAACTTCCGCGAAGGTCTGAACGTGCTCGAGTACTTCATCAGTACGCACGGAGCGCGCAAAGGTCTGGCGGATACGGCACTGAAGACGGCCGACGCGGGTTACTTGACGCGTCGTCTGGTCGACGTGGCGCAAGACGTGATTATCAACGAAAACGACTGCGGCACAGTCCGTGGTTTGCATATTTCCGCATTGAAGGATGGAGAAGAAGTGATCGAATCGCTGCAGGATCGTCTAATCGGTCGTGTGGCGTTGGAAGATGTTTATGACACGATCCAGACCGATCGCATTCTGGTTTCCGCCGGCAGTGAGATTGATGAAGAAGCGGCGAAGGCGATTGAAGAGTCGGGCACGGAATCGGTGTATATCCGTTCGGTGCTGACTTGCGAATCGCGTCGCGGTGTTTGCGCGCTCTGCTATGGCCGTAATCTGGCGACCAATCAGATGGTGCAGCTCGGCGAGGCGGCGGGCGTCATTGCCGCGCAATCAATCGGCGAGCCGGGAACGCAGTTGACGCTGCGAACCTTCCACATCGGTGGTACGGCCGCGCGTATTACGGAGCAGTCATCCGTCGTTGCGAAAGCCGACGGTCACGTTGAATTTGAAGACATTCGCACGATCGAGCGCGAAGACGGCAGTATCATTGTGGTCAGCCGCGATGGTAAAGTGAAGTTATTCGACTCCGACGGTCGTGTGCGTGCGACTTACAATGTGCCTTATGCTGCGACCTTGCGGGTGGCGGATAAGCAGAAGGTCTACAAGGTTGACACGAGCCGTTCGGTCGAGGAAGATGATAAGAAGGAGCGCGGATCCATTATCTTTGAATGGGAGCCGTATACCAACGAAATCGTCTCCGAAGTCGGCGGCACGATCCAATATGAAGATATCGTCGAAAACGTTTCGATGCGCGAAGAGCTGGACGAAATCACCGGTCTGATGAAGCTGGTGATGATCGAACAGCGCGAGAAGACGCTGCTACCGAAGATCAACGTCGTTGACAAGGCAGGGAAGCGTCGTGCGTCGTATTCGATTCCGACCGGCGCCTATTTGGAAGTTCGCAACGAGGATCAGATCACGCCGGGAACGGTGGTGGCGAAGATTCCGCGCGACATTTCCAAGACGCGCGATATTACGGGCGGTTTGCCGCGCGTAGCGGAACTGTTTGAAGTCCGCAAGCCGCGCGACCCCGCGGTGGTGACGGAAATCGACGGTATTATCGAGTATGGCAAGATCATTCGCGGTAACACGCAGATCTTTGTCAAAGCCGATGATGGCGACGTCAGCGAGTATTTGGTTCCGCACGGCAAGCACATGCGCGTTCACTCGGGTGACCGCGTGAAAGCCGGCGATCGACTTTGCGAAGGCGCGATCGATCCGCACGATATGCTGAAGATTCTTGGACCGGATGCGGTGCAGGAATACTTGGTGAATGAAATCCAGGAAGTTTACCGTCTGCAGGGCGTGAAGATCAACGACAAGCACTTTGAAGTGATCGTCCGCCAGATGTTGCAGAAGGTTCAGGTCGATGAAGTTGGCGACACCAACTTCCTTGAAGGCGAGAAAGTCGACAAGAACCGTTTCCGTATTGACAACGAAAGAGTCATGGCGGAAGGCGGCGAAGCGGCGACCTCGCGCGACCTGCTTTTGGGTATCACCCGGGCATCGTTATCGACGGAGAGCTTCATTTCGGCGGCATCGTTCCAGGAAACCACCAAGGTTTTGACGGAAGCGGCGGTTGCCGGGAAGGAAGATTATCTCCAGGGATTGAAGGAGAACGTCATTATTGGCCGCTTGATTCCGGCGGGTACGGGTATGGATTTCTACCGGAATCTTGAGATCGTAGATGACGAAGAAGGTCACGGCGAAGACACCGAGGAAGCGGAAATTCTCCAAGAAAACGCTTGACAGTCTTAGCCGGGGCTGATATAATATGAGTCTTATTTTAAGGCGTTTTTGCGTCTGATATAAACCGACGCCCCCTCACCGGGGCGTCGACTTTGAGAGAGGATTAGTTTGCCGACGATCAATCAGTTAATTCGCAAGGGCAGAATTAAGGTTCTGTACAAGACGAATACTCCCGCGCTCAAGAGCTCACCGCAGAAGCGCGGCGTATGTACCCGCGTATACACCTCGACGCCCAAGAAGCCGAATTCGGCTTTGCGGAAGGTGGCCCGTGTCCGTCTGACGAATCAGATGGAAGTGACGGCGTACATTCCGGGTGTGGGTCATAATTTGCAAGAGCACTCGATCGTGCTGATTCGCGGCGGTCGTGTTAAGGATCTTCCGGGTGTGCGGTATCATATTGTTCGCGGCACCATGGATGCTTCGGGTGTGGAAAATCGTAAGCGCAGCCGTTCGAAGTACGGCGCGAAAAAACCAACTGGTAAGTAGTTTGACAGAGGAGTAGAGGAGTAGATGCCAAGAAAAAAAGCCGCAGAGAAGCGGCCCCGCAAACCGGATCCGATGTATGGTGACGTCGTCATTTCGCAGTTCATCAATTGTTTGATGAGTAAGGGAAAGAAGTCGACCGCGGAAGGCATCTTGTATGGCTGTCTCGATATCATCGAGAAGAAGCACAATCAGAAGGGGCTTGAAGTCTTCTACAAGGCAATCAATAATGTCAAACCCGTCTTAGAAGTGAAATCTCGCCGCGTCGGTGGCGCAACGTATCAGGTGCCCGTTGAGGTGTCGCCGGATCGTCGCACGGCGCTGGCTTTCCGCTGGCTCATTGGATACGCGCGTGAGCGTTCCGAAAAGACTATGGCAGAGCGCCTCGCCTCTGAATTTCTGGCTGCTTCGAAGAATGAAGGAGCCTCGATCAAGAAGCGCGAGGACACGCATCGAATGGCGGAAGCCAACAAGGCGTTCGCTCATTTCCGCTGGTAGAGTTAGCTGGTTAAAGTCTCCTCTGAAAAGGGTAATAGGTGCGCATTTTCAGTGGAGGCGTTTTTGTCTAAACTGTGGGAGTTAT
The DNA here is from genome assembly GCA_963205155.1 of Candidatus Zixiibacteriota bacterium. Classification (GTDB taxonomy): domain Bacteria; phylum Zixibacteria; class MSB-5A5; order CAIYYT01; family CAIYYT01; genus JADJGC01. The sequence continues at coordinate 3,524 of CAUJJY010000058.1, forward strand.
GGATCTTAATAAGTTAAGAAATATCGGCATTATGGCACACATCGATGCCGGCAAGACTACGACGACCGAGCGCATCTTGTTTTATACCGGAAAGAGCCATCGGATGGGCGAAGTGCATGAAGGCGCCGCCACGATGGACTGGATGGAGCAGGAGAAAGAGCGCGGCATCACGATTACGTCCGCCGCGACGACCTGTCATTGGAATGGTCACCAGATTAATATTATCGATACGCCGGGCCACGTTGATTTCACCGCTGAAGTTGAGCGCAGCTTGCGCGTGCTTGACGGTGCGGTAGCTTTGTTCTGCGCCGTCGGTGGTGTCGAACCACAGTCAGAGACCGTGTGGCGCCAAGCCGACAAGTATGGCGTGCCGCGTATTGCCTATATCAACAAGATGGACCGCATCGGCGCTTCTTTTGAGAAGGCGCTGGGAATGATGGAGGACCGCCTCCACTCCCATTTCATTCCGGTTCAAGTCCCGGCCGGCGAAGGTGAGTTGTTCACCGCCGTAATTGACTTGATTACCATGACATTCAGAGTCTACCACGAAGAGTCTTCGGGTATGACGTTTGACGATATTACCGTCCCGGATTCGCTGATGCCGATTGCGCGCAAGTGGCGCGAGAAGATGCTGGAAGCGGTCGCCGATTATGATGATCATCTTTTGGAGATGTTCCTTGCCGGTGACGAGCCTCCGGTCGCGCAG
>CAUJJY010000059.1 GCA_963205155.1 Candidatus Zixiibacteriota bacterium
TTTTTTCGGACAGGCGATTTCCATCACCGGCACCTGGATGCAGTCGATCGCCCTCAACTGGTTGGTGTACAAACTGACCGATTCGGTATTCATGTTGGGATTAGTTGGATTTGTGCTGTATGCGCCGAACTTCTTCTTCGCGCCAATCGCCGGCGTGTTTGCCGACCGCACCAGCCGTTTCAAGATGTTCTTCACTGCTCAGGTGTTGGCAATGCTGCAGGCACTGACCTTGGCAGCACTGGTGTTGACCGATACGGTCCAGGTCTGGCACATTGTGACATTAGCCGGAGTTTTGGGAGTTATCAATTCATTCGACTTTCCTTCCCGTCAGTCGATGGTCGTCTTGCTGGTGGAGAACAAGAACGACTTGAGCAATGCCATCGCCCTCAATTCATCAATGGTCAACCTCGCGCGGGTGCTGGGACCCTCATTGGCCGGCATTTTGATTGCCTTGATTGGCGAAGGATGGTGCTTCCTGCTGAATGGTATCAGCTACATCGCCGTGCTGGGCTGTTTAATGGCGATGCGTCTTCGCCCGCAGGAAGCTACCAAGGCAGTCGGCAACATCTGGGGCGGATTCCGCGAAGGAGTACGCTATGCCTATAATTCGCCGTCGATTCGTCCAATTCTGATACTTCTAGCGTTCGTAAGCGTTATCGGAATGCCATACGCCGCGCTAATGCCGGTCTATGCGCGCGATATCCTCATGGGTGATTCACGCACGCTCGGCTTCTTGATGGGTGCGACCGGACTAGGTGCAATTACTGCGGCAATTTACCTGGCTTCAAGGCAACGAGTCCTTGGCCTGGAAAAAATGCTGGCGATGGCAGCGACTTGCATGGGTAGCGGCTTGATCGCGATTTCTTTCATCCGCGAATTCTGGGTTGCGATACCTTTCATGTATTTGATTGGGATCGGCATGATCTCGCAGATAGCCTGCACGAATACCATCTTACAGACACTTGTCGACGAAGACAAACGCGGCCGCGTGATCAGCCTCTATGTCGCCTCGTTTGTCGGGATGTTGCCGTTCGGTAATTTGATCACAGGAACCTTGGCCAGCGCGATTGGTGCGCCGTACACAATGTTCGTTACCGGAATTCTATGTGTGCTGGCGTCCCTGGCGTTCACCTCGCGACTGGCGCGGTGGCGGACGTTTGCTTACCCAATTTTCATTGAGCGCGAGGGCGCGCCATTAGCAAAGAGCGAGTCGCAGTGATGCGACCGAAAAGGGCTTGGATTTATGAGCGAAATTCTTTTACGTGTCGCTGAAGCCGGTAGAAGCCGGCAGTTATCAATAACTGTAACGAGAGATTTGCTCGCTTGAAACTTCTGCGCAATTGTTCACAACTGGTCACCTGCAATAACGAAGATCAAACACCTAAAACCGGTGACTCACTAAAGCGACTCGAGATGATTGAGCACGGCGCATTGGTGTTTGAAGGTGAAACGATAAAATGGGTTGGCAACGAATCGGATGTCGCGACGCAATTTGCTGACGCGCGCTTTGAAGAGGTGATCAACGCCAACGGCATGCTGGTTACACCCGGACTAGTCGATCCGCATACGCATCCGGTGTTTGCAGCAACGCGCGAAGATGAGTTCTACATGCGCAACGCGGGAAAATCGTATATGGAGATTGCCGAGGCGGGCGGTGGAATCCGTAATTCCGCGCGGCGCTTGCGGCAGGCCAACGAAGAAGTGCTCTTCCAGAACGGAATCCGGTTCCTGAACAGAATGCTTAGGAGTGGCACGACTACGGCAGAAGCCAAGTCGGGTTATGGCCTTTCCACTGAATCGGAAGTGAAGTCACTTGAGGTGATCCAGCGGCTAAACGGCGCGCATCCGATTGATCTTGTGCCAACCTTTCTTGGCGCGCATGAATTTCCTGATGAATATCGCAGCGACCGTGAGGGCTACGTCCGACTCCTCATTGATGAGATGATACCTTTGGTCGCAAAGCGCAAACTCGCGAAATACTGCGACATCTTCACAGAAGCCGGAGTCTTCGACATCGAGCAATCGCGGCGGATCATGTCGGCTGCCAAACAGCACGGGTTCGAATTGAAGTTCCATGCCGATGAATTGAAATCGGTCGGTGGTGCGGAATTAGCTGCAGAACTTGGCGCAGTCAGCGCCGATCATCTGGTCTATGCGTCTGACGAAGGCATCGCGCGAATGGCAAAGGCCAAGACAATTGCTGTATTCTTGCCGTCAACGACATTCTTCCTTGGACACAGAGACTATGCGCCGGCTCGCAAAATGATTGCCGCCGGTGTTCCGGTGGCGTTGGCGACTGACTTCAACCCCGGATCGTCCTGTAACACGTCGCTGCAAGCAACAATGACGATAGCGGCGATATACTTGAAGATGACGGCTGAAGAGTTATTGAACGCCGTGACATTTAATTCAGCCTGTGCGATCGGAATGCAAAAACAGGTCGGTTCACTCCAAAGCGGAAAGCTCGCTGACTTCGTCCTTTGGGATGCCGAGAACTACAAGCAATTGCCTTACTTCTTTGCACAAAATCCGGTGACTTCCGTCTACAAGCGGGGACAAAGGGTCGTATGAAGTATCTACTGGTTTTCGTGGCGCTGATGATTGCGGGTTGCGGCGTCTATTCGTTTTCGAGCTCATCGCTTGGTGGTGTCAAGACTATCGCTGTGCCGACTTTCGAGAATCAGTCACTTGAGTATGGAATACAGGAGGATCTCACTCGTGAAATCATCAACCGATTGATTCAGGACAACACGTTGAAGGTTGTCGCCGCGGCCGATGCTGACGCGATACTGCGCGGGGAAGTGGTAAAATATGAGCGGAACGCTTACACTTATGATAAATCGGACAATGTTTCAGAGTATCGCGTCAACATTTA
>CAUJJY010000060.1 GCA_963205155.1 Candidatus Zixiibacteriota bacterium
GGCCGCGGCGCCGGCATCGGCATCACCTGGGATGCGCAAGCCACCGTCCTCCGCAATCGTGTTAGCGAATTTTGGAAAGGTATCGGCTCGTTCGGAACTTCCCGTGCGGTTGTGCGCAACAACATTGTTCAGGACTGTCTCGGCTGGGGCATCATCGCTACCGGCGAGTCGTTTATGGAAGCTTACAACAATCTGATCTATCGCAACGGCAACTGCGGCTTTGCCAATTGGGGCGACCGCGAACAGAAACTCGGACCGCGCGGCGTCTTCGTTAATAACATCGTCTACAATAATGGCTGGCGTGCCAAGTGGGTTTGCCCCTGCGTGGGAATCTGGATGCTCGGCAATCCCGTTGATTTCGTGATCGCCAACAACAACGTCTATGTCGACCCGGAGATCATCTCCGCCGAACGTGCCGCTCCGACGACCGCGGCTGGCGAAGACCTCAAATGGGCGGCGAATTATCAGGACATCGCCGACTTGACCGGCAAATTCGGCAACATCTCCGTCAATCCGTTATTCGCAGACACTTTGACGTTCAAGCTGCTCCCGACTTCGACCCTGATCAATGCTGGCGACTCAATCCTTACCGATCTCGACGGCACCCGTTCCGACATCGGCCCTTGGGGCGGCAACTCGGCCAAGAAGTGATTTGAAGTCAATCGAGTACTTGCCTGCTATCGACAAGTCATTCCCGCGACGCGGCGGCAAAGAACCACAAGTGTGCGCGCCCGCCGTCCACGTCGGGCGCGTCTAGTTGCAGCGGGCGTTGAGAGGTTGTCTCGCAAGTCAAGTTCGAGTCAGGTGCCCCACCGCTTGTCGAAGATACCGATTGCGGGGCGGTGGGATTGTTCCAACTCGACCACAACATATTGTGGTCGGCCGTAGATCGTGCCCCCCCTACTCATTCCTCAACGACTCCACCGGATCCAACCGCGCCGCCCTGCGCGCCGGATAATATCCCGCAAGCAAACTCACTACGATTCCAAACCCCAGCGCAATCCCGATCAGCCACCACGGCGTCGCAAATAGTTCGATTGCTTCAACACCCTCTCTCCGCATAAATGACTGCGCCACAAACGACGCTACCCGCGCAATGCCCCACCCGACTATGATGCCAAATGTCGCCCCCAGCGTGCCGATTGCCGCCGCTTCGTACAGAAATATCCGCCGGATATCCGAATCATCCGCGCCCAGAGCCTTCAACACGCCGATCTCGCGGCGCCGTTCCAGAATCGACATGATCATTGTGTTGGCAATCCCCAGCGAGGCCGTCACCAGTGCAATCAGTCCGATCATCCCCAGCGCCATGTCAAAATAGATGAACATCTTCTGAATCTCTTCGAACTGCTCGGCAAAGCTGTAAGTCTTGAACCCCAGCGCCTTCACCGAATCGCGCACCGACTTGAATGGCGTGTGCGGGTCAAAGTCGAGCGTCACCTTGGGATACGACTTGCCCTCCTTCGGCGCGAACATGTCCGGCAAACTGCCCGAACTGAAAGAACTCATCAGGCTCGCCGGCGACATCGAGATATCACCATCATTAAGTCTGCGCGCCGTTGCCAGCGGCAAAATAACTTGTTCGATCCGCATCGGGCTTTCATGCCTGCCCGGAATGACGCCCGAAATCGTAAGCGTCTCCGTCACCAGCTCGCGGTTGTTCATCAATCCCGAGTAGAAGCGCCGCAACGCTTCCGAAGTCTCCCGCCTTAACAGTCCCATCATGTAGCCCGGCTCAAAAATCGAATCGCGATCAATCGCGCGCAGACGCTTGCGAATTGCCCCGTCCTTGTCGCTGATAATCGCCGCCCACGCGCTGTCGATTCGAACCAGACGTGCGGTAACGACCAGTTCTCTTCCGACAGCCGAGTCTGCTTCGGCAATTCCCATCCGCTTGACGAAGTCGCGTGTAACCACCGCCTGGTGCGCACTGTCATTTTCGAATCGCGTTCCGGCAAGATACTGCGACATTGCTGCTGTGCGGGCGACTTCCGAAGATATCGCCTGTGCGTTTAAAGTCGCTGCGCTGTCGCCAAGTTTGGCTTCAATTTCAAATGCTTCCAACGGATATGCCAAACGTACGCCGGGAATCTGCGCCAACAACGCCAGCGCCGAATCGTTGAGGACCTTTGCCTTGACACTATCGCTCCCGTTTTTGTCCTCCTCGGGAAACACCTGCATCGTCGTCAACAGCCCGAACTTTTCAAACTGATCGTTGACATACTGCTGATTTCCGGCGCCGAACGAGAGCATCGACACAAATGCCGCAATCGCAATCAACACACCGGCCATCGTCAAGATCGAACGCAGTTTCATGCGCCACAAATTATCCGCCGCCGCGGTGATCAGATCGTAACTTGTCACCGCTGCGCCCCGCTGTCTTCGACTACCCGGCCATAATGCATCTTGATGATCCGGCTACAGATACTGCGTGCCAGTTCCAGATCGTGCGACACCATCACGACAGTCAATCCCTCTTTATTCAAGTCTGTTAATAATGCCGCTATCTGCCGCGCATTTTCGTAATCAAGATTCCCCGTCGGCTCATCCGCGAAGATTACCTCCGGCCGCTTGACCAGCGCCCGTGCTATCGCCACCCGCTGTTGCTCGCCGCCGGACAACGCATTCGGACGATGTTCCAGTCGATCGCCCATTCCGAGGTTGGTCAAAATTTCACTCGCGCGTTTGTGGCGCTCGTTGCGCGGTGTGTCGTTGAAATACAGGGCGACTTCGACATTGCGAAGTGCCGTATGGTGTGGAAGCAGATTGAATGTCTGGAAAATCATCCCCACTTGGCGCGCGCGATATCCGGCGAGACCTCTGCGGCTAAGCGCACTCAACACCGTCGCCCCAACCGCGATACTCCCCGAGGTCGGCGTATCGAGCCCGGCCAACAGATTTAAGAGCGTCGACTTGCCGGAACCGGAGGATCCGACTATACCGACAAATTCACCGCGCGCGATATTGAGATTAACAGAGTCAACGGCGCGTATTTCTTGCGGACCGCGTTGATAATAGCGGCAAAGTTCTTTCGTGGCAATCCAGGGCTCGGTCATACTACTTGATATAACTTTACGATTCTATCCACAAATAGTTGCTTTGCCCCAGCGCCGAAAATGCACTCGCAGGTCGTTGTTCCTTCGTCGTCAAAACCGATATCCAACATTCCTCGTAGGTCGCCACCCTCGTCCCGAAGCATGCTGAGATTTGGAGCATCTTTCCAGAGGGCTCCGACAATTACCGTCTGTGCCCGTCCGCCGTGGCTGTTTCTCTCTCCCTTCGGGAGAGGGTAGGTCAACGATCCCGATTTTATCGGGAGTGAGGGCGCTGTGCGGGGCAATGCGTCCAAAAAACCTGGTAGGACAGACATTCTTGTCTGTCATTGCACGTCATCGAAGTAGGTCGTAACTCTCGTCCCGAAGCATGCTGAGATTTGGAGCATCTTTCCAGAGGGTTCCGACAATTACCGTCTGTGACCTTCCGCCGTGGCGGAAGCGTGGAACCCGACATTTCCTATCTGCCGCCAGATCCCCCCAAGAATATTTGACAATTCACGCGAAATCCCTATTATGTTCGCGGAATTTTTGCAGTTCATCTGCGTACTCGGGCATCTCTCGGATACGTGCAACCAGAAGAGGAGTCTGTTTTGGCTACAGCAAAAAACGGCGATACCGTCCGCGTTCACTATACCGGCAAACTTCTTGATGGGACCATTTTCGACAGTTCCGAAGGTAGCGACCCGCTCGAATTCATCCTCGGCCAACAGCAAGTCATCGCCGGCTTCGACCGCGCCGTTCTCGGCATGATTATCGGGGCCAAGACCACAGTGACAATCCCGGTCGCCGATGCCTACGGTCCGCGAAAACCCGGCTTGGTGCTCGATGTCGACCGCTCGGAATTTCCGCCCGATATCGAACCCCGTATCGGCTTGAATCTGCGCATGGAACAGTCGGACGGCTCAACCGTCAATGTCGCCATCACGAATGTCGCTGACAATATGGTCACGCTCGACGCCAACCACCCGCTGGCCGGCGAAGACCTCGTCTTCGATATCGAGCTGGTCGAGATCATCGCCGCCTAACGGTATCAATCACAAGACTCGCTACAAATCAAAACGCGGCAGATGGTAACATCTGCCGCGTTCCGTTATGATTGGACATAGCGGAGGTTTATAGCTCTGCCCAATTTATGGTATAGTGTCCTGAAGCCTCAGTATCAGTATTGTAGTATGACACTATGAACACTTTGTAACTCTTGCCGCCAACCTGAACAATGTAAGTGTTCTTCTTCGACGTAAGCACATGTGTCTGGAAATTGTAGTTGTACCAATCGCTAACCGTAAATGCCGACTGCATCTCATCCAGTACCCACCGCGGCTGCCCAAAATTATTGACATTGGTTACTGCATCAAAATCCGTACGGTCGACAAGCCCGTCATATACCGGAAACGCCGCGCCCTGGCCGCTGCCGAAAATCGAACCGTTGAGATAAACATCATAAGAGTAAATGCGGATATCCCAATCCGTGGACGTAGCCGGGTCAGCCGGAGTCACGACCTGGCCGCTGGAGAAATCAAAGTAGAATCCGTTCGGTGCATCAATAGTATCTACTTCAGCCTCGCCGGACACATTCGTTGCTCCTGCGGCAGGCTGGTAGAAGTACTTGATCACCATTGCACCCTGTGCCGGAGGCTGTGAACCGCCAATGACGTCCAACAATTGGAACTTGACCAGATTTCCGACCGCATCGGAAAGAATGTAAACATACTTTTTGGCCGAAAGCTGGTGCGTGATCGGATTATAGTTCCAAAGACTATCAAGCGCAAAATCGTATCCATCCTCGATCCATTGCCCTGATTGTACCGCAGCCAATTCCGTCGCATCAACATCTGCAAACATATCTTCGGCAACAATACCGGCTGTGACAAGATTCACGCCCTTGGCATCGCCGGGACCCGAGTACCCGCCATTAGTCTTGATGTAACTCTTCTTGAACGCCAGATCCCAGGCATTAGAAGTCTCCGCCTGCTCGTCAGTGAGAGTCACAATGTCCCGCGCTGCAAAACTATAGTAGGTGTAGTTCGTGCTCTGCGTAGCGCTGGCATCCAACTTCGTCACCCAGAATTTACCGACACCGTCCCACGTGGTCGATGCCGTGTTATCCGGCTGATCCGGTCCCGTCCCATTGTCATCATTCGAACAGCCGACAATGGCCGTTAACAAAAGTGCAATCAGTGATGTCACTTTGAAGTACTTCATGAGTCCTTCCTTTCTATGAATGAATTGTTGTACTAACATTCTTTCGCCTGCAATTCTCCCCTACCGGCTGTTCCAGCGCAGCCCCGCATGGAAGGTTCTGCCTGGCCAGTAGCCGAATTCGATCTCGACATCGTCAGTCAAGTTCTCGCCGCGCGCGAACACTTCGAGATTCTCCCACACCCGCTTCGACACACTCAAGTTGATATCGCGTCGCGTCGGCGCCCAGACATCCGACTCAAAATCATTTTGCTCGCCCAACGGCACCCACAGCTTACCCGAGTACCAGCTTCCCCACGCAGTTACCACCAAACCGATTTCATCGAAGTGAATTGATGACAACAATTTCAGCGCATGCTCCGGGCGGTTCAACAGC
>CAUJJY010000061.1 GCA_963205155.1 Candidatus Zixiibacteriota bacterium
CTCCTTGGCGATCGTCAGATCTTGAAATACTGCCACCACACCACGGATGCCAACTCGCTCGTCACCAAGCACCGACGCGCTTAAACCGATCGGCAGGCGAGTTCCGTTCTTGCAGACGACTTCAAGTTCGGTGCGGACACTTGGCTTGGCGAGTTTCAGCACGGAAAGCACTCTTTCGCAGAATTCCGGCATGTCGCGTTTAAACACATCCAGAAAATTCTTGCCTTTGATATCGATGTGCCGATATCCGAGAATCGACTCGGCGGCACGATTGAAATAGACGATTTTCCCAACGTTGTCGACAGTGACCAAGCCGGAGTGCAGATTCTGCAAGATTTCATCGGTATCCAATTGCACTCGTTCGAGTTCTTCTGATGCGTGCGACAACTCCCCTTCTTTGGCTCGCAGCTTCTGCGCCAAGAATCCGGAAATGAATGCGACCAAGTAGAAGGTGCAGACGTGCAGGAAGATTGCGTAGAAGACATCGTCGCCCTGGAAAGTAACCCGGAACTGTTCGAGTGAGATTTTGCTGCCGCGTTCAAAGACGCCGTTCAATCCTGAAGCAAATGCATAAGTAGAAGCAGCCAGCGTCGCAATTGAGATTGTGCCGACCAATCGATAAACCAGGCTGGCCGAAACAATGGTCAGAAGAAACAGGATCGAATACTGCGTGGTCAGCTGTCCGGCACTGTGGATCAGGGCAGCCTCGGCAAACAGTTCAAAGACAAAATGGAAGAAGATAATGAAGCGCAGGAAACCGGCGCGGAACAGCCGCGCATCGACCTCGATGACCAACAGAAACACCAACGATGCCAGCGAGTAGAGCAAGAAAGGCCAGAACGTCTGTTGCTGAATGCTCTCGGTGAGAACGACCGCGCCAAACAGGAGTAAAAATATAGAAAGCCGCAGCGGGATGAACCAGAAACTGCGCAATTCTTCTTTTAGCTTCTTCTTACGTTGCTTCATGCTTCCTGTGAAATAGCCACCCCTGCAAACACAGGGGTGGCTTTTGGAGTTTGCCGGTTAATCGTACTTAACTGATCTTGCCGATGATATCAAACATCGGAAGATACATTGCAATCAAGATACCGCCGATAACCACGCCCATCACCACAATGACCAACGGTTCAATCATTGAGGTGAGCGCGTGTACGGCCGCATCAACTTCTTCGTCATAGAAGTCAGCGATCTTGGACAACATATCATCCAAGCCGCCGGTCTTTTCGCCGACGCCGATCATCTGGATGACCATCGGCGGGAACACGCCAGATTCTTTGAGCGGGTTCGTAATCGTATCACCCTCGGCAATGGACAGCACGGACTTTTTGATTGCGCGTTGAAGCACCTTGTTTCCCGCTGTCTTCGCGGTGATTTCCAGAGCATCAAGAATTGTGACGCCGGACTGGATCAGCGTTCCGAGGGTTCTGGTGAACCGCGCCACTGCTGATTTGCGAATCAGGTCTCCAAATACCGGGGTTTTGAGCATAAACTTGTCGAACTGGAAGCGGCCCTCTTCGTTCTTGAGCATCATCTTCAGTCCGACTATGCCGGATATTACCACACCGAGAATCAGTAGGAAGTAGCGCTGCAGGAATTCGGAAATCTGCAACACCACTTGAGTCGGTGCGGGCAGTTCGGCGCCCAAATTGGAGAACATCTTGGCAAAAATCGGAACGATGAAGGTCAACATCGCGATCGTTACGCCGGTAGCCACAAACGAGACCACGGCCGGATAGACCAGAGCGCCCTTGACCTTGCGGGTCAAGGCGTCGGCCTTTTCGCGGTAGTTAGCCAGACGCACCAGAATTGTATCAAGTGCGCCGCCCATTTCACCGGCTTCCACCATGTTCACATAGAGTTCGTCGAACACTTTTTTGTGTTTGCTCATCGCTTCCGAAAGCGTCGAACCCGACGAAACGGCATCTTTGATCTCACCGATAATCTTGCAGAACTCCTGCGAATCCATCTGCTTCGACAGAATATCAAGGCACTGCACCATCGGCAGACCGGCGCCGATCATCGTCGCGAACTGGCGCGTGAAGCGCGAAACGTGAATCTTTTTTACGCCCGTACCGATCTTGAACGACACTTGCGAAGGTTTCTTGTTGACCTTGTCAACGAGGATCTTGTTGCGTCGTAGAATTCGTTCGAGCTCGCCACGGTCCTTTACCTTGAGTTCACCTTCGACGGCGGACCCGGTGACCGTTTTGCCTTTGTATTCATAAACCGGCATAACTACCTCCAATTATCCTCGTTAACGATGCACATCAGCGACTGACTGAACGCGCGAGAGCATCTCATTAAGTTCCTGGACATTCGATGAGCGCGACATGGCCTCGCCGATGGTGATCTTGCGTGTCAGGTACAGTTCGGACAGCGACATGTTCATGGTCTTCATACCGTATTTCTGTCCCGACTGCAGCATGCTGTAAACCTGGTGGATCTTATCGTCGCGAATCAGTGCGCGAATAGCCGGCGTACACACCATAATTTCGGTCGCCAGACACCGGCCGCCGCCGATCCGCGGCACCAGTTGCTGCGAAACCACGCCCTGCAGCACGAATGACAGCGTCACGCGTATCTGCTCCTGCTGATTGACTGGAAATACGTCGATCACACGGTTAATCGTTTCCGCGCAGCTGTTGGTATGCAGCGTGGCAAAGGTCAAGTGGCCCGTCTCGGAAATATTCAATGCCTCGGAAACAGTTTCGAGATCTCTCATTTCACCCACCAACACGACATCGGGATCCTGTCGCAGTGCATACTTGAGCGCCACTGCAAACGAGCGGGTATCTGCGCCGACTTCGCGTTGGTTGACCAAGCAGTTTTGATGGCGGTGCAAATACTCAATGGGATCTTCAACGGTCAAGATGTGCGAATGCCGTTCTTTGTTGATCTTGTCGATCAGGGCGGCCAAGGTGGTAGACTTACCCGAACCGGTCGGTCCGGTGATCAAGACCAGGCCTTTGGGAATATTGGCGAATTCTACGACTGTCTTGTCGACACCGAGCTCTTCAAAGGATGGGACTTTGAAGGGGATTTGGCGAAGCGCTACCGAGATGTTGCCGCGCTGCGTGAAGACGTTGCAGCGGAAACGGCTCATGTTTTCGATACCAAACGACATATCGAGCTCATTGTTTTCTTCGAAGCGTTGTTTCTGTTTCTCCGACATCATGCTGTAAGCCAGCTTCTTCGTCGTTTCCGGAGACAGTACATCCATATCCAGAGCGATCAGCCGGCCATCCACGCGAATTTGTGGCGGCGTCCCGACCGATAAATGTAGATCGGACCCCTTCTTCTCCAGAAGTATTTCCAGCAGTTCACGCAGATTAATCATGCATCTCTCCTGTATCGCAATAGCATTTTACTCTCACCTGATTGCGGTCCGGACTAAGAAGTCTCGGCAAGGATCTGTTCAATGTTGCAGATACCATTTCGCACTTTTTCAATACCGGCCATGCGCAGCGTTTGCATGCCTTCTTTAATAGCCTGGGCTTGCAGATCCGGCGCCGAAGCGCTTTCGAGGATCAATCGCTCGACTGATGGCGTGATTTCCATTACTTCAAACAGACCGGTTCGGCCCGACATGCCCGTATTGTTACATTCGCTGCAGCCGCGGCCTTCATAAGCCTTGAACGTAGTTAGCTCATCCTCAGCAACGCCGAGCTGGATCAAAACTTCGGGAAGCACCTTGGCCTCCTCCTTGCAGCGTTTGCAGATCTTGCGCACCATACGCTGTGCCATGATCAACTTCGCAGCCGAAGCCACCAGATAATTCGGAATTCCCATGTCAATCAGTCGATTCACCGATGATGGGGCATCGTTGGTGTGCAGAGTGCTGAACACCAAATGCCCTGTCAGCGATGCACGGACCGCAATTTCCGCCGTTTCGGCGTCACGAATTTCACCGATCATGACCACATCCGGGTCTTGACGAAGGAACGACCGCAGCGCGGCGGCAAAGGTCAGTCCGATGTCGGAGCGGACCGCAACCTGATTGATACCGTCGAAGTTGAACTCGACCGGGTCTTCGGCGGTCATAATATTGACATCGGTTGTGTTGATCGCTTTGAGCGCCGAGTACAAAGTCGTTGTCTTACCAGAACCCGTCGGACCCGTGACGAGCACGATGCCATAGGGCAGACCGATCGCATGCTGGAATTTCTTCAGTGACAATTCCGGGAAGCCCAGATGCGTCAGATCATGCATCAGGGACTTCGGGTCGAGAATTCGCATCACGACCTTCTCGCCGAAGATTGTCGGCAGAACCGACACGCGCAGATCGATGGCGCGATCGGCGATTTTGATCTTGATGCGTCCATCCTGCGGCAGACGCCGTTCGGAAATATCGAGTTCCGCCATGATCTTAACGCGGCTGACAATCGCCGCACGATACTTGAATGGCAGTGGCGACATTTCCATCAATTCACCGTCAATACGATAGCGCAAGCGCAGGCGCTTCTCGTACGTCTCGATGTGTATGTCAGATGCGCCTTTGCGCACGGCTTCTGAAATGATTGAGTCCACCAGCTTGACCAGCGGTTTGTCTTGTACCGCCGATTGCAGCTCCATGTCGCTGACTTCTTCAGAACTGGCGGAAATGACTTCAAGCTCGGAATCTTCGAGTCCTTTCAGAATCTCTGTGTACTGCGATGAATTCGAGTAGTAATGCTCGATCGCCTTTTGGATTGTTCCTTCCGGCGAAATGACCGGCTGAACCGTGCAACCGGTGATGAACTTGATTGCGTCAAGAACATAGATGTTGTTCGGATCGCTGATCGCGACAACCAGCGTCTTGCCAAGCTTACTCACGGCAATCACATTGAACTTGCGGGCAATATCGTTGGGAATCAGCTTGACGATATCGGGATTGAGTTCAAGGTCGGACAGACGAATAGCGCCGATATTGAGCTGCTTGCCGATAAACGAGGTCAATTCCTCTTCATCGTTAACCGCTCCTATCTGGA
>CAUJJY010000062.1 GCA_963205155.1 Candidatus Zixiibacteriota bacterium
CTTGGGCAGACCATATTGAAGACAGGCAACTTCTAAATAGGATCCGATTCAGGCGCGATGGCCTTGCTTCAGAACTACTCACATCATGGCAACCCGGGACCAGCATGAAGTTGACACAGGATTTCCTAAGTTACTTGAAACACGCATTCTCAATGAAGTGATGTCCAATTTGCTCGATTGATATCGACACTACATAAAATGTCGGGTGCAACGCTTTGCCCCGGAATTCTGAGAACCCGACTGATATCTGCAACACACCAACCTTTGTGCCCGCCAGCCGTCCACGCCTGGCGGGCATTTCGTTTTCCGCTTCGTAGGGGCGCAGCATGCTGCGCCCAGTGCGGACAAAGTCCGCTTCAGTTTCTGTGGTAAATCTGCCGGTTGACAGCAAACCACTACTCTCGCCTCCGGCGAGATCGGGCGCAGCATGCTGCGCCCCTACTACCATCGACGTTTTCGTGCACATCAGTCGCCCACGTCCGAGAGCAGCATCTCGAAGATCCTGCCTTTACGGGATTGCGTCCCTACCAAAATTGTGATTGACGACTTTGTTGTCGATTCTATCTTGTGCTTATGGAAAAAGGCGCTGTCCATCATCGACGATCAATCCGGCTCCAAGACTACGACTACACCAAGGAAGGCGCATACTACATCACAATCTGCACATCGGACAAACGACTCCTTTTCGGCACCGTGAATCACGAGTCTGTCCTTCTGAACCGCATTGGACAAATTGCCGAACAATGCTGGCTCAAAATACCCGACCACTCTACGAATGTAACCATTGACTACTATATCGTAATGCCCAACCACTTCCACGGCATTCTCTTCATTACCGAACCACCAACCGACAGCAATGTACTGCTCCCCTTGACCTCCGTAGGGGCGCAGCCTGTCGAATATCCCGACTTCAACGGGGCTGCGCCCTGCGCGGACAAAGTCCGCGTACCGTGCGTCATTCCCCGTTCGCTCGGCTCAATTGTCAGAAGCTACAAATCCGCCGTTTCGCGACTCGCTCACGGACTGCCGGAGTTCAAAACAACACCAATTTGGCAACGCAACTACTACGAGCATGTAATCCGCGACGAAGACGACCTTTATATGAAGCGTAATTACATCCAGAATAACCCGCTGCAATGGGAATTGGATGAGTTCTATTGCACATAATCAATGGCTCACGCCTCCGGCGAGATCGGGCGCAGCATGTAGGAGATCCCGACTTCAACGGGGCTGCGCCCTTACGAACAAATGTGATTGACGACCAACCCATCAATGTTCTAACTTTTCTTAATGGGCAGTAATCGATTACAAAAACGGCAGGCGATTTCCGAAATAGTCGACTTCGACAAGGCGATCCACACCATCCGCGGTCAACGCGTTATGCTCGACAGCGATTTGGCGAAGTTATTCGGTGTACCGACAAAGCGGGTGAACGAAGCGGTCCGGCGCAATCCCGAGAGATTCCCTTTCCCCTTCATGTTTGTGCTTACAGCCCAAGAAGTTACAAACTTAAGGTCGCAATTTGCGACCTTAAAAATGGGTCACGGCAAGCACACCAAGTATCCTCCAAAAGTCTTCACCGAGCACGGCGCCATAATGCTGGCGAGCCTGCTAAATTCGCCGCAAGCTATCGAAGCCAGCATCTACGTCGTGAACGCCTTTGTTCGCATGCGCGGGCTTCTGTATTCGAATAAGGAACTCTTCGATAAACTGGCCGCCCTTGAAAAGAAGGTGCTTGCACACGATTCCGATATTAAGGCGATTGTCGATGCGATCCGCCAGTTGATGACACCGCCGAGCCCACCGAGGAAGCGAATCGGATTCAACCGCGAGTGAGCAACCTTTTAGAATTCTCACCTCGCCTTCACAGCAAACCGTCTGCTCCACGCATGGCAGGCGCCTAATCGCCCCCCAACATCCCCCTTGACACCTATCCAACCAAATCGGATATTGCGTCCACATAGTTATCTACATTAACTCAAAATGGCAAAGTGCGCCTTTCACCACCGAAAGGCGGGAGGCTATTATGACCGAACCCAATGCCCAGCCCACACCACCGGCTCCCGGCGATGTCAATTCTGACTCATTTATGCTTCAGCGCTATCTCCAGCACATCCGCGACAACCAGAACATCACCATGGGCATTGTCGGCGGCGCGACCGGCGCCTTGTTGGGATCAATCGTCTGGGCCATCGTCGCCGCTTATGCCAATCTGAATATCGGATTCATCGCGATCCTGGTTGGCTTCTCATCGGGCTTCGGTGTGCGCTTTCTCGGCAAGGGAATCGACAAGCAGTTCGGCATCGTCGGTGCAGCCTGCGCCGCAGTCGGCGTGGCGGTCGGCAACATACTCGCCGCAAGTATCGCCACCGCAAACCACTATGACACGTCGGTTATGACCGTCATCGGCGGCCTTAACCTCGACATCATGAAAGAAATGCTCGTCGCGAACTTTTCACCGATCGATCTGTTCTTCTACGGAATTGCACTGTGGGCTGGATACAAATACGCCATCCGCATTGTCAAACCGGAGGACGTCCAATCGTTCACCCGCCCATGAGAAGGAGACGCGCCTTTGTCCGATGATGCGATGAAACAATACTACGCCCGCCGCGCCGGCGAATACGAAGGCATCTATCACAAACCGGAACGCCAACACGATTTGCGTCTTCTCGAATCCCGCATCGCGGAAATATTCGCCGGACGCATCGTGCTTGAAATCGCCTGTGGCACTGGCTACTGGACGCAGTTCGCTTCGCGCAATGCACTTTCCATCACGGCCACCGACATCAATCCCGAAGTCATCGCCATCGCCAAGACCAAAACGTATGATGTCGCTCCACAATTCCTAATTGCCGACGCATACACCCCGCAAGACATCACCGGTAACTTCGACGCATTGCTCTCCGCCTTCTGGTGGTCGCATGTACCAAAGCAACAGCTTGCAGAGTTTTTCGGCAATCTGCACAAAAGATTGCCGCCCGGTTCGCTGATAGTGTTTATGGATAACAGAAATGTCGAAGGCAGCAGCACACCGCTCGCCTTCACCGACGAATCCGGAAATACCTTTCAGGATCGCCCACTCAAAGACGGCACCACCCATCGAGTCCTGAAGAACTTTCCCGACAGCGAGGAAATCACAAACGCGCTGACTCGTTACGCCACAGATATCCAAGTCACCGAGCTTGAGTACTATTGGCTGGCTACCTGCCTGACGAAGTGAAGCTGATTACTTTGCCCACCACTCATCATCACCAAAGCCGCATCAGTCTTGATCTTGATGCGACGGCGAACCAGAAGGAATCGGCGGCTGGAGAGTTGGCGCTCCATCCTTATCGTCAGTTCTACGAGTACGCATTCTGGGGGGATAGTGGTGGCAACTGCGGCACCGCTTTGGCTCTTCGGTGAAGCCATGCTCGGCGAAATACTCCTGCGCGCCGATAGAGAATACAAATTCTTCTTTGCAGTCCACGCAAATGAGAATCTTGTCCTGGAATTTCTCAAACTGATCCATGTTTGACTCCTGCCCGTTAGGAAGTAAATGGTGTTGCACAAATATGCTGATACCGCTTTAAGCAGTCAATATAATTCGCTAACCTCGCACGCGTTCGCCATTAACATTAATTAACATCTGACCTGATGCTATTTCGCAACAGTCTGTTGACAAGGTGCGTAGTAGCTTACATATATTGGTTACGAAGAGGTCTCATTATGATTCAAAGATTAATAACAGCTCTACTGATTGCATTTGGCACAATCTTCTCTTCTTCAAGCAACGCAGCTGCAATGCAACTGTCTGAAACGCGCGGCGGCAAACTAGTTCATGACTACATAACCGCCCTCAACTCCGGCGACGAAACGACCATGCGCACCTTCCTTGAAAACAACGTTTCTCCGGAAGCTCTCAAAAACCGGCCGGTCGCACCACGCCTATCGATCATGCTCGATCTCTACGGGCGTTGGCAGTCTGCCACCATCCACAATGTCACTGAAGCCACCGACACCACGACAACTGCTCTCATCACCACTAAGGCTGGCGACTGGTTTGCCTTCACGATGTTCCACGATCGCAGCGATCCGGCCATGATGCTCGGCATTGGCATCGAGGACGTCGATGCCCCTCCTGCCCTTGACCTGCCGCCGTTGACGTCGGAACAACTCCTTACCGAAATAGCAAGCTGCCTTGACGCGCACAGCAAAGCCGACGACTTCTCCGGCGTCGTGCTGGTCGCGCGCGACGGCAAACCGGTGTTCTTCAAAGCATATGGATTTGCCGATGCTGGCCTCAAGACTCCGAATAAACTCGACACCAAGTTCAATCTCGGCTCAATCAACAAGAAATTCACCGAGATGGGCATCGAGATGCTTATCGCTCAAGGCAAGGTCTCATACACTGACACCCTCGGTAAGTTCCTCCCCGACTACCCGAACAAGGAAGCCGCCTCAAAAGTGACCGTCGGACATTTGTTGAAGATGCAAGGCGGGATCGGCGACTTCTTTGGAGAAGCGTTCGACGCCACACCCAAAGACAAACTGCGCCACAACAACGATTTCATTCCACTCTTCGCCAATGAGAAGCTCCACTTCGAGCCTGGCACCAACTCCGAATACTCCAACGGCGGATACATTCTTCTCGGCGCAGTTATCGAAAAAGCCAGCGGTATGGACTACTATGATTTCATGCGGAAAAACATATTCACGCCGGCGGGAATGAGTAATACTGATTGGTATGAAGCCGATGAACGAACGCCGAATCTGGCGGAGGGGTATACTCTCGAAGGAGTCACCGAAAACAATCGCCGCTCCAACGTTTTTTCGCGGCCCGCTCGCGGCAGTGCCGCCGGTGGAGGCTACTCGACTGCCGAGGACTTGTTAAAGTTTGTCAACGCCGCTGCCGCAGGACAATTCGGCGCCGCAAGTAATCGCGCCCGCGGATTGGGTATTGCCGGCGGTGCGCCGGGAATCAATGCCGCGCTGGAGTCTGATCTTAAGGGCGGTTACACCGTCATCGTCTTGTCTAACTACGATCCTCCCTCTGCCGAAAGAGTCGCGCGCGAACTCCGGCAAATGATTTCGCGAGTGACTAACTAAGTCGGCCGCGGGGATCAAGATCTCTGCACGTTGCCGCGAGCCAGTGAAGCAAAAATTCCGCCGAAGCACATCAGTGCAAACAACGCGAAGGCATAGCGGCAGCTTACGATAAATTGCTCCGCATTTGCGGACAGTATTTCCGAGGATCCGATGAAAAGCGTCATCGTAACGGTGACCACTGCCATCGAGAACATCATGCCAATCTGCCGCATCGCGCTTACCGTCGCTCCGGCAAAACCATAATGACTTCGGCTAACGGAACTCATGATCGCATTAGTGTTCGGCGACGAGAACAGCGCAAAACCAAAACCCAAAAGCACCAGGCAAGCGATGATGTAAGCAATCGGCGTTGTCAGACTCACCACTGTCAACATCAGCAAACCGACGCAGATTACCGCCATTCCCAATGAT
This sequence comes from Candidatus Zixiibacteriota bacterium, assembly GCA_963205155.1. Lineage (GTDB taxonomy): Bacteria > Zixibacteria > MSB-5A5 > CAIYYT01 > CAIYYT01 > JADJGC01. Next base: position 5,503 of record CAUJJY010000062.1, read on the forward strand.
GCCAGCGTGCGCGGTTCGACCTTGTCCGACAATCGCCCCGCCACCGGCGAAAAAATCGCCTGCACGATCGGCTGGGCGATGAGAATCGTCCCGGCGATCTGCGGTGTTAACATGCGCACCTTCTGCAAGTAGAGACTCAACATGAAGCCCACCGCAAATGTCGCGGCATAGTTGATCAGCGCCGCCAGATTCGAAAAAGCAAACACCGCATTGTCGCGAAAATGCGACACTTCCACCAGCGGACTGGCAACCTTCTGCTCGTACTTGACAAAAATAGCCAGTGCAATAATCCCGAGCACCACCAGCAACGCCGCTGAATATGAAGGCATCGTGGTAAATCCATACATTGTCATGAGCAACCCCGCGCCGAGAATTACCGCGCCGCGCAAATCAAATCGCGACCGCTCTTCCGCCGACCAATCGCCTTTGAGTAGAAACGTCGTCACTGTCAATAGCAGCAAGCTCAATGGTACATTGATCCAGAAGATGTAGCGCCAGCCCAATTGCTGCGTGATGAATCCCCCGACAAAAGGACCGGTCGACAGTCCGAGATAGACAGCGGCGACGGTCAGACCGATCGCTTTCCCGCGCTCCTCGCCCGGCACGACCGACATCAGAATCGGCAAACTCGTGGCAAAAATCATTGACGAAGCGAACCCCTGCAGGACACGAAACAAGATCATCATTCCCGATGATGTTGAAGTCGCTAGGAGAATTGAAGATATCAACAGCAGAAACACGCCTGCCGAGAAGATACGCTTGCGCCCGTAGATGTCGCCCAATCTCCCGAACGGAATGAGAAACGTCGCCGCCGCAAGTAGGTAGGCGGTGTTGATCCACCCCAGCATGACTGCGCCCATCGAAAACTCGGCGCCAATCGCCGGCAGAGCCACAATCACTGATGCCCCCATAAACGGCCCGATAAACGAACTAAGCGCGGCGACCAGTGTCGCGGCCTTTCGCACCGTTTGCGGACTCTCATGCTTCATGACACTGAATTTAGGGAAAGCCCGCTTTGAGCGCAATCCGCATTAACGGGCATAATTAGCCATCAAGTCGATTGATAATGCTTCAACTTCATCTGCATCTGTCGCTGGCGACTCCGGCTGACACGCAAGATATTGCCGTCGCGCAGGACGACAAAGCACGCACCGCCTTCGTCTATACGAAACTCCTTGACCGCCGCCACATTGACAATCGCCGTGCGGTGGATGCGGAGAAACTGCGCGGGGTTTAGCTTGCATTCAAAATCGCCAATCGAGGAATAAACAAGATACGATTTCGATCGGCTGTGCAGCTCAACGAAGTGATCAACCGACTTGATCCAATCAATCAGGCTCACTTCCAGAGAAGCCGACGCCTTTCCCGTTCTGACAAAAACGCGCTGAAGATATTTTGAAGGAGGACCCGCAGCAGCCGCATCGACAGTGGCGGGGGTCTTCCAATGCTCAAGCAGTGTCCGAAACCTCTTAAAATTCTGTTCCGGTCTCGCTGCTGTACAATGCGCCCGTACGCGCGACAACGCCTCGCGAAACCGCTCCCGGCGAAACGGCTTGAGCAAATAATCTTGCGCGTGAAACTCAAAAGCCTTGACCGCATACTGGTCATAGGCGGTGACGAAAATCACCAGCGGAAATTTTCGCGGATTCAACTGCTTGAGCACTTCGAATCCATCGAAATGCGGCATTTGAATATCGAGAAAAACCAGATCAGGAGACTCGCCGCGCAGCAATGCCACCGCTTCGCGGCCATCGCCGCATTCGCCCACGATCGTCACGTCTTCTTCTTCAGCCAACAATCGCACGATCAATTCACGCGCCGGCCGCTCATCATCAACGATTACTGCGCGTAGCCGTTTTCTCTCCGCTGGTGCCAACTGCTCTCTCATTTTGAAGTTTCTTGTATGGAACCAAGATAGTCACACCGAATTCCTGTGTCTCGGCATTGACGGCGAATTCGTATTCGTTTCCATAGTGGTGCTGGAGCCGCTGTCTCGTGTGGGTCAATCCGATACCGTGCCCGCTGCGCGGTGCATCAGCAGGACAGCCTCCAACTGGATTAAGTATCGCAAACCGGACGCGTCCACCCGCCTTCTCTGCACTGATCGTCACACATCGTTCAACAGTCTCAACTCCTACTCCGTGTTTAATCGCGTTCTCGATCAACGGCTGCAGGATCATGTTCGGAACAGCGGCATCCAGAACCATCGGGTCGATCTGCCAATCAACAGCGAGGTGATCAGGAAACCGTCGCGACATGACGTTGACATAGAGCTTGGAGAATTCCAATTCCTCGGCAAACGTCACGAACTCTGATTGATTATTATCGAGGCTGATCCGCAGCAATTCCGCCAGATCAGCCAGCGTATCGTACGCTTCCGATTTCTTGTCGCTCAACACCATCGATGAGACTGTGTTCAGTGCGTTGAACAGAAAGTGCGGCTGCAGCTGATTCTTCAACCGCTCCAATTGCGCTTCCGCAAGTTGCGCCTGCAACTGCGCCGTCAGTCGCTCCCGCTCCAAATAGCGGTGATAGTAAGCGACAATGTGTTCAATGCCAATCACTGCCCAAAAGGCCAGGAAGTAATAAGTCGAATGCCGTGAAATAACAAAGGCCAGCATCGAGTCAAATTGCGCCGCCTCCGGCTGTTGAGCAGTTAACCACAATATCCACTGCGTGTATATCACCAGATAAACCGAAGTGATAACCACTCCAGCCGCCAACAATATCGCCGATCGCCGCCAACGCATCCGCGATTCGATCCGGAACCGCGCACCCAGCCACAGCACGACTGGCGTAACGGCGCCCCACGTGAACCAGACTGCCGCCTTGACTCCAAACAGCTCCCACCAGGTATAAGGATAGATTCCCTGCGGATAGAACCACCAGTGCAGAGCCGAAGCGGCGGCGACCACAGTCCACAGACCGAGATAGGCCGCCATGCGCAACGGCGCCGACGGGATAAGATTGCGAAACAACGCAAGTGTCTCTACTCGCACTCGATCCCTCATGAGGCTCGACGCCGATTCAGTGCCGGATGCTTCTGCGAATTCTGATTTATCCATGTTGTTCAAGTATTACGTCGAAATGCCATAATTGGTTAAGCCCTTTCCTGCCGTTTTTGGCTCTTTGGATCATAAGGAACGACGCCGGTTTCGCGATGTAACCGGCGTCATCGTCGCGATCAGGGTGAGTGAATCGCAGGTTGCTTAGGGGCAGTTTGTACAGGGCGCCGCACCACCGGCGAAAATGTAACTGATCAGGTAAACTGCATCCGAGATCGTCACCAATCCGCTGCAATCAGCGTCACCCGCCAACAGTGGCGTCGGCGCTGGACCTCCGGAGAAGATGTAATTAATCAGCATCACGGCATCCGAGATCGTTATGTTGGTCGTACCGTCCGCGTCACCGCAAATGTAATCGCAGGCATCGCCGACTCCGTTGTTGTTGCCGTCGGCTTGGTTGGCGTTCGCATGATTTGGACAGTTGTCGCAGGCGTTACCCACCCCGTCTCCGTCAACATCGGCCTGATCGAGATTCGCCGTCGTGTCGCAGTTGTCGCAGGCATCACCGAATCCGTCGAGATCAGAATCGAGTTGGTCGAAGTTTGCCGCCAGCGCGCAATTATCGCAAGCATCGCCTATCAAGTCGCCGTCAGCATCAGCCTGTCCCGCATTCGCAATCGACGGGCAATTATCAAGGCACGACACGCCGTCACCGTCGGTATCATCACACTGCTCCGTGAATTGCAGAACCTGGTTTAGACTCACATTGGCTGTGTCAAATATGATCCCCGACGGCCATTCAATCCGCAGTGAGTCAAGTACGGTTGCGTTCCCAAATCCAAAGTAGGCTTCGAGCGCGTTGTGACCCAAAAAAGTGTTCTGCGCCGAGATCTCACGAATCTGCTCTATCGGCGAGCCATTGATGACGGCAAAAGTAAACACCTTGGCGCCGATGGCCGCGCGGTTGGAAATCTGACCGACCAACTTGATCCGCAGCCACCCGTTTGAGCCCACATAGTCATTTCGCAAGAGGATTCTCTTGTTGGCGCCCGAGCCAACCACAAAGATGTCCACATCACCATCGTTGTCATAGTCGCCAGATGTCGCGCCAGTCGATTGCTCATTGGTATTGACATGATCGCCGGTCGTCTCTACGGCAAATGTGCCGTCGCCATTATTCCGGTAGTACGAATTGACACCGATATTGGCAACGAAACAGTCGATGTCACCATCATTGTCGAAATCCTGCCAGACTGACGAAAGCGATACACGTTCATCTTCGACAATCGGGCCGAAAGTCTGTTCGACGTATGTGCCGCTTTCGTTCTTGTAGAGATCATTGGCGCGCGCGGCCGGATTAGAGCCGCCCCAATTGGTGCGGTAGGCGTCGAGATCACCATCATTGTCGATATCGATCCAGTTCCAGACTTGCCCATCGCCCAGATCCGTTGCAATGGGTGCAACCGTAATGCGCTCAAATCCCGGCACACCGTTTTCTACCAAAAGATTTTTGTAGAGATCGTCCAATCCCGGAGTCGCTACTGCCGGTCCGCTCCCGATGAACAAATCAAGGTCGCCGTCGAGATCATAGTCTGACCAGTTTCCGGAAGTATATGGATTGAGACCGGTGACCACGACACCCGTGTCAATCACGCTGAATTGATACAGCGGCGCGCCGCCGTTGCGCAGCATACGGTTCGATCGCTGGGTACCGCCGACGAATCCATTCGGAAACGTTATTACTAAATCGACATCGCCGTCATTGTCGTAGTCACCCCACGCCGGACTCCAACCGCGCATATCGGTCGTTCCCATTTCGGAATTGGCAATGCGTGTGAACGAAAACGATCCGTTGTTGCGATAGAGTGCCCCGTTGTTCGTGCCGGCAAGGAAACAATCCAAATCACCGTCGTTGTCGTAGTCCGCC